>JAVHOQ010000065.1:0-2687 GCA_036170115.1 Sulfuricurvum sp. | reverse complement strand
GTTAAATGTTTTTTTATCCCACTTCCGCTTGCGCGATTTCGCGTAAGGTCTTGGTCTCACCCTCAGGGGTACCATCGACGCTGATAAACCATTGTTTGGTCGCACGATAGATTAACGGAGTATGCGAACGCCAGCAGTGGGGATAGGAGTGACGGAATTTCGATACTTTAAGCGCTTTATCCCCCAATAATTCGATAATAGGCTCATTGCATTTAAAGATATGTTTCCCCACAAACTCCGCAGGGTTAGGGAGAAGTTTTTCTTTGACCACTGTGATGTCGTAGCATCCTGTCTCATCGACGGGCATCACCACTTCAAGGTTATAACGCAATCCGATACGGTAGTCATCCTCCCCATGTCCCGGTGCGGTATGGACACAGCCTGAACCGTTTTCCATCAAAACGTGTTCCCCTAAGACCACATGGGAACCACGTCCATTGAGAGGATTGATTGCATAGAGATTTTCCAATTTTTTCGCTTCGATTTTTTGGACAACACTGCCGCTCAAAACGCCCTCTTCGATCATCGCTTCATACCGCTTTTGCGCCACGATATACCCATCCGAAGTACGGACATAACGTTCCTCAGGATTGAGTGAAATCCCCGTATTGGAGGGTAATGTCCATGGGGTCGTTGTCCAAATGACGATGGCGGCATCCCCCTCAATCCCCGCACGTACTTTGGCTTCATCGGAGAGTTCAAATGCGACATAAATCGAATAATCTTCTTTGTCTTCGTACTCCACTTCCGCTTCGGCAAGTGCGGTACGCTCCGCCCAGCTCCAATAAACGGGTTTAGAACGCTCAATGAGCAACCCTTTTTTGGCAACCGAACACAACGTGCGATAGATATTGGCTTCAAATTTGGAATCCATCGTCAAATACGGATTATCCCAATCGGCAATAACCCCCAATTTTTTGAACTCCGCGCGTTGAATATCGATAAATTCACGGGCATGATCGCGACACATTTGGCGCACGTGTGCCGTACTTAGGAGTTCTTTTTTTTGTTTTCCCCCCAGTTTTTTCTCCACTTGTTGCTCGATGGGCAATCCATGACAGTCCCAGCCGGGGGTAAAGCGAACCGATTTACCGTTAAAATAGTGATATTTGACGATAATATCTTTAAGAATTTTATTGAGTGCGTGACCAATATGGGTATGACCATTGGCATAAGGGGGACCATCATGCAACGTAAAACGTGGTGATCCTTGGCGATTGGTTTTCATCCGGCCATACGCATCAGAAGCGACCCATGACGCATACCGTAGAGGCTCGTTGGCGATCAAATTTCCCCGCATCGGAAACGGTGTTTGTGGTAACAGGAGGGTATCTTTATAATCCATGAAATCCCTTAAATCGTACAGTGTAAAAGTTTTGGATTATAGCTTTTAGGGGTTTAAATTTTGCTTTCAAAACCCCGCTATGCTATACTATCCCAAATAATTCAGGAAAAAAAAATGAAACCAAATCTCCTTTTTGTGGGTAATCGATTCCGTTTAAATGACCCCTACGAACGCTATCTTTTGCGCCATATCAAAGAAAAATTTTCCGCCATTGGCTCGATCACTTATTTTGAAGAATCCGATAAAACGTTACTGATTTATTTGGAACGACACCTCACTACCCCCTCACCCATGGTAATTATTACGACCAAAAGTACGTTTACGTTGGTAGGAAAACTCCTAAGTACCCTCACTGATGATAATCAAATCATCAAAGAGGGTATCCTTACCCCCTCACGCGCTACCCTCATCGATACGGGGAGCTATTTGCTGGAACATAAGGGGTCTGAAATTCATGTCGTGTTAGCCATAGAGGGGGAAACACTTCCCCGCATTGCACCCCAAAAAGTCGATTCGGTAGGCTGGATTCATCTTTTTGACGAAGAATTTTCGCTGGCATTAGGGGTACTTGAACCCTTGGCGCACAGTTTTGATGTCAAACTCGATGCCTCCGAGGTGGTCATGGGATGGATAAAGGTTAAAGTCACTCCTCGAAAATATGGCAATATCACCCAATTTATCGCCGTTGTACAAACCTCCTTCCCCGATAAAATCATAGTCACCGATTCCATCGCACGGACGATTTTGGAAAAATTAATCCACCATCACAAATACCTCTCCTTTGCCGAAAGTTGCAGTGGAGGATTGCTTGCGACCTATTTTACCGCTCAAGCGGGTGCTTCCCAAGCCTACAAAGGGTCACTCATTACCTACGATAATCTCATAAAAGCGCAATGGCTAGCCGTAGAAGAGGAATCTCTCGAAACCTACGGTGCAGTGAGCGCTGAAGTGGTAGATCAGATGTCACAGGGGGCAATGAGTGTCAGTGATGCTGATTTTGCTTTAGCCATTAGTGGCGTTGCAGGGCCTGGTGGCGGGAGTGAATTTAAACCCGTAGGGACAGTCTATATTAGCGCACGAACAAAAAGCTCCGTACATACCCAACGATTTCATTTCAAAGGGGATCGCAATTATATTCAAGAACAAAGTGTCCTTATGGCGGTGAAAATGCTCCTAAACAGTGACCAAAAACTTTTTTTTAGTTAAATGCCCCATTTTACTTGACAAAAGAAGAAACTTTGCCTATAATTTCGCCCTCACAATCACCGTTATTCGAGGGTTGACGAGGTCCCGTTAGCTCAGTCGGTAGAGCATTTCACTTTTAATGAAGGGGTCGATGGTT
>JAVHOQ010000064.1:0-13456 GCA_036170115.1 Sulfuricurvum sp. | reverse complement strand
GGTGGAATTAAAAATCTTGTTTTACTGGTCTTGAAAAAAGGGAGCATTATACCTTCCACTTTCATCGTAAGGGCATCCAGACCAAACACATTGGCCGTGAGTCCAAGGGTTGCGCGTACCGTATAGGCGTTGGCTTGACTTTTGGTATTACTTTGGTCATCGACGTTTTCGTAACGGGCGCGTACTTCGCCATTGAACGTTGGATGGCTTAAGAGGCTAAAATCCTCTGCGCTTAGCGTTGTGACCAGTGCCACTACGGCAACAAGGGATAGGGTGGTTTTTCTCATTTTGGGTTCCTTAACGCTATTTTTATTCATCATCTTTGGCAAATTTGGAGTACAAAAACTCAATAATGGCTTCACGGCATCGAAGATACTCTTCATTATGCTGTAGTTCCAAACGCTTTCGGGGACGGGGAAGATTCACGTCCAATATCTCTCCGATGGTAGCCTCAGGGCCATTGGTCATCATAATGACCCGATCACTCAACAGTACCGCTTCATCCACATCGTGGGTGATGATGATAACGGTATTGCCCGTTTGCATTTGAATGCGCATAAGATGGTCTTGTAAATTGGCACGGGTGAGTGAATCCAGTGCGCCAAAAGGTTCATCCATCAGCAAGACTTTGGGTTGGATCGAAAGGGCGCGGGCAATACCTACACGTTGTTTCATCCCCCCACTGATTTCACCGGGGTATTTATCTTTGGCATGATCAAGATTGACCATGCTAATGTACTTCATGACATGATCACGAACTTCAGAGGCACTTAACGTCGACCCTAATACCTTTTTGACCGCCATCTCAATGTTTTGATACACGGTAAGCCAAGGGAGCAACGAGTGATTTTGGAACACCACCGCCCGTTCCGGCCCGGGGGATAAAATATGCTTATTCTCCAACAAAATGGTTCCCTTGGTGATCGTGTCCAATCCCGCTATGAGATTAAGGATGGTCGATTTACCGCACCCTGAGTGACCGATGATCGAAACGATCTCGTTTTCACGAATTTCCAGCTCAACATCTCTAAGGGCAACGTACTCTTTGCCCCCACCTAATGGGAAAACTTTATCGACGTGATCAATTTTTAAAAATGTTTTGAGACTCATACGCGACCTCGTTTCCGATAATCAAAGAAATCGGCAATCAATCCCATCACGCTATCAAGAATGTACCCAATCACCCCGATGAGAATAATACCAATGATAATATGGGCGTAGTTAAGATTGTTGTACTCATCCCAAATCCAAAATCCGATCCCAACGCCTCCTGTGAGCATCTCTGCTGCGACAATAACCAACCACGCAATCCCCAGTGAAAGGTGCATTCCCGTAAAAATAAACGGTACCGCAACGGGGAGGATGATCTGAAAAACTTTCTCAAACGGGGTGAGTTGCAGTACGCGCGCAACGTTGAGGTAATCCTCACTCACACTGCGTACCCCCAACGCCGTATTGATAATAATCGGCCAAATAGAAGTGATAAAAATAACAAAAATCGCCGTCATATTCACCTCTTTAAAAACGAACAATGCCAAGGGCAACCACGCTAAGGGGGATACGGGCTTAAGAATTTGGATGTAAGGGTTAAACGCGGTATAGGCACTTTTAGACATCCCAATCAACAATCCCACGGGAACACCCACCGCAATAGCGATGGCAAATCCCCCAAAAACACGCGCCAGTGAATTCCCCAGTTGCAACGCAATCCCCTGATCCCCTGCACCGTTGTTGTACAATGGATCAGAGAGAACAACAAAAAGTTCACTCCAGACCTCTGAGGGGGTAGGAAACCCTGGAATCTTGAGCGCAATATACGACCAAACTCCGACCATCACCCCCAATAAAAGGAGGGGTAGTAAGAGTATATTAATAGCTTTAAGTGGCATCATTGCCTCCTTTAGATTATATTTCGTCATTCCCGCGAAGGGGGGAATGACGGGAAATTATTGAGCGGATACTTTCCAATTGTTCACTTTTGCCATTGCTTCTTTGGTCACTTTGGGATGTTTGATGGGGGCGTTATAGATATAATCGATCACTTTGTTGGGATCAAAAACCGAGCCATCCATAAATTTATTATCCGCAGCTTTCCCCTCAACTTTCCACCCTGTTGCGGGGAGAGCGTAATGAACCTCTTTGGCCGCTTTGGCAAACAAATCGGGGCGGTACACACTCTCGACTGCTTTTTTCATATCAAGGGCTTTATCCACTTGCCCCCAACGTACCATTTGGGACACTTGCCACAATCCATGGGTGTAATAGGGATAAAGGGCTTGTTTTTTACCAAAAACATTAAAATTTGGCATAGGAGTAGTGACCCCATTGGTAAACATATACGTCCCTGTCATGGAATTATCAATAACATCGGTCGGGGCATTCACATACGATTTAGCGGAGAGAATTTTAGAAGCCTCTTTGCGATTATCCCATGACGCATCAAGCCACATCCCCGCTTCTATCACCGCTTCGATCATCTGTTTGGTGGTTTCGGGGTATTTATCGGCAAACTCTTTTTGTACCCCTAGCACTTTTTCAGGGCCATTTTGCCACAGTTGATACCCTGTAATGAGTGTTTTACCCACATTTCCCATAACCGCACGTTGATTCCAAGGCTCACCCACACAAAAACCATCAATATTACCCGCAGTCATATTCGCCACCATTTGGGGTGGGGGGACGATTTTAAGAGCAACGTCCGTATCGGGATCAACACCCCCTGAAGCCATCCAAAAACGCAAATGGTAGTTATGGGTACCGGTAGGAAACGTCATCCCAAACTCAGGAACCCCCATTGTTTTAGAAGCAATCACTTTTTTCAAAGCGACCGCAGACCCTTTTTTGGTCGCAGCAGGATCGGCTGCCATCATCGCATCGTACATTTTAGTGGAGACCGTAATGGCATCACCATTTTGTCCCAATGCCATTAACGCAACCATATTTTTTTGGCTGCTTCCCACCCCAAGGGTCGAGGCAAGTGGCATGGCAGCTAACATATGAGACGCATCAAGCTCACCTACGGTCATTTTGTCACGAACGTTTGCCCATGAAGATTCTTTACTTAGCGTAACATTGAGACCATGTTTGGCAAAGAACCCTTTTTCTTTGGCAATGACCAAGGCAGCACAGTCGGTCAAAGGGATAAAGCCGATTTTGAGATCTGTTTTTTCCGGTGCCGCCATCGCCATAGTGGCAGCAAGAGAGAGCAATAATGCACCTTTTTGTACAAGAGTTAAATTTTTCACGGGAAGCTCCTTATTTAAGACTAATTTGTCTGAATAATTGTAGAGTAAAAAAAGAGAATATGTGTACAGAAAAGTGATTAAATAATAAGCAATTTTAAAATTAAGGGGGAGGGGAGGGGAGGAGGAATTAGAGCCGTTTTACTTTATGGGTTAACACATCATCGACAATCTCATCCAGTCGCATAGCCAAATACAGTGCAAGCATCTCTTGTCGCCATACATCCCATTGGGCATGGAGAGAGCAGGGGGTTTCTGCTTCACAATCCCCTATGCCAAGGACACACGCATCGAAAAAAGCACTCCCATCCACCGCATCAATAATCGAAATGAGGGTAATATCGGAAGCCTTTTTTGCCAAAGTGACCCCACCAGCTGCACCCCGTTGCGAGAGCAATATCCCTGCATGCACCAATTTTTGGAGCGATTTTGCCATAAAATGAAACGGCAAATTCAACGATTGGCTAATCTCTTGTATCCGATGAAATTCCCCCTCAGGTTTGGTAGAGAGCCACACAGCAGCACGGATAGTATCTTGGCACGCAGAAGAGAGCATGAAAAACCTTTTAATTTAAATAGAGACAAACATCGATAAAAGGGATGAATTATAATCGCCCACCCCTAAGATTGTAGATGAATCGGTAACGGATATACGTTTTTTGCTCTGGTCGGGGGTATTTGGAATAGGCATATTCGATGGTCTTTTTGGTGGTGTCATCCAAAATCGAAAAATGGCTGTTACGAAGATACCGAATATCAGAGATATGCCCATCAGGATAGAGGTAAAATTCGATGAGATTGGTCTCATCGGCGCGAAGATTATCGGGAATCGCACTGGGGCCATACCGATCTAAGACCCCTTGGGTAATCCGTTGCATCTCCCCTTGATGGTCTTGAATGTATTTTTTCTCCCCCTCAGAGAGTTTGTCAAATTTATCCCCGTACAAATCCCGAATCCCTTTGTCCACTTTTTTAGCGGGTTTTAACGACGCTGCGGCATTGGGATCGGCTTGGGAGAGGAACTCATACAGCCCTTTGGGTTTAATCGGTTCTACGGGCTGGGGGGGTTCTTCTTTGGGTTTAGCTTCCGCAACAGGAGTCGCAATGGAAGTTGGGATTGTGTGTTGCGTCCCTTTGGTGGGGGTTGGGATGGTTTTGCGTGGTTTGGGGAGGGGATGATCGATCACGACCTCTTTTTTCGCTTGGGGTGGCTCTTTAAGCGAGACGTTAAACCGTGTCTCTTGGGCTTCTTTGGGGACTATTTTTGGGGTAATATACTGGATAAACAACAGCATAAGGGCAACGATTCCATGCAGTAAAAACGCCATAAAAAAAGCGTACCAAAAAAAAGAGGGTCGTTGTCGCAATGAATCATCCAATAGCTGTAAATAAAAGTGGTGGATTATAACCAAATCATCGTAAACTCTCTCCTAATGGGTTGTTAATGGAGGGGTAGTTATAATGGCAATTATTAATTTTAAGGATAGATTGTATGACCATTACCCATTCCCAAGAAGCCTTTACCAAAGCGCAAGAACTTATCCCCGGTGGGGTCAATTCCCCCGTTCGTGCATTTAAAAGCGTGGGGGGAATTCCCCGATTTATCGCACGCGGGGAGGGGGCGTACCTTATTGATATTGATGATAATGCGTATGTCGATTATGTCCAAAGTTGGGGGCCACTGATCTTCGGTCATCGGGATGAGAGTATCGAAAATGCGGTGATCGATGCGGTCAAACACGGTCTGAGTTTTGGTGCGCCTACGCAAGCCGAAAGCGATTTGGCATCACTCATTATCTCCCTGTACGACTCCATCGAAAAAGTCCGTTTTGTCAGCAGTGGTACGGAAGCTGTGATGAGTGCCATTCGCCTTGCACGGGGATTTACGGGGCGGGATGATATTGTCAAATTTACGGGATGCTACCACGGTCACAGTGATGCGCTTTTGGTGCAAGCAGGTTCAGGTGCGGCGACCTTTGGTACCCCAAGCTCTCTGGGTGTTCCCGCGGATTTTACCAAACACACCCTTTTAGCAGACTACAACGATATTGAGAGTGTCAAAAAATGTTTTGCTTCCAGTGAGGGGATTGCCTGTGTCATCATCGAACCCATCGCGGGAAATATGGGACTGGTTCCCGCCAACAAAGATTTTTTAGCCCAAGTGCGC
Organism: Sulfuricurvum sp.; assembly: GCA_036170115.1. GTDB lineage: Bacteria > Campylobacterota > Campylobacteria > Campylobacterales > Sulfurimonadaceae > Sulfuricurvum. Next base: position 8,047 of record JAVHOQ010000064.1, on the reverse strand, counting down.
ACGCTGTGTGATGAACATGGGGCATTGCTCCTTTTCGATGAAGTGATGAGCGGATTTCGTGCCTGTTTGCACGGCGCAGAGAGCATCACCGGAACCAAACCCGATTTGGTCACACTGGGTAAAGTCATCGGCGGAGGGATGCCAGTAGGGGCGTTTGGGGGACGTGGCGACATCATGGCACACCTTTCACCACAGGGGGGAGTGTACCAAGCAGGAACCCTAAGCGGTAATCCTGTCGCCATGGCAGCAGGATTGGCATCGCTTGGAAAACTCAACACCAATCGACGAATTTTTGGGGTTCTCGAAGCACGTGCCACACGACTGATGAACGGTTTTAGTGACGCTGCCAAAAAACACAACATCGGACTTCAGACTGACGTACGTGGGTCGATGTTTGGCTTCTTCTTCAGTGATGATGAAGTGACTAATTTTTCCCAAGCCCTCAAAAGCGATACGGCACGCTTTGCTGTGTTCCACGCTGCTATGCTTGAAGCGGGATTTTATTTTGCTTGTTCCCAATTCGAGACAGGATTTATCTCAACGGCTATCACCGACACGATGATCGAAGCGACCATTGATGCGGCAGAGAAAATTTTTGCTCAACTGTGATCGTTTAAGGATAATGGTATGATCACAAAAGAGAATATTTTATCAACTCTCAAACAACTCAAACCTGTGTACGCACAAGAAGGTATCCTTCTTTTGGGGCTTTTTGGGAGTTTTGCACAAGAGACTGAAGATAGTTTTAGTGATATTGATATTGCCTATACTCTTGATTACGAACAATTTTCGCTCCATTATAAAGACGGATTTTCAAAGCTTTTACGAATTGATAACATCAAAAATGAGTTACAAACCCGTTTTAAAAGACGTGTTGATTTTGTCTCAGATTCCAATAAAGTGATTATAAAAGGGATCGTCTATGTCTAACCCCCTCTATCGATTGGAAAAAATTGTAGAATGTATTGAGAATATCAATTTTATCCTCTCATCTAATGAGTTAAAAGTGATACAAGCGATTGAAGATAAACTTATCAAACCTGCCGTTAGAATGAATTTGGTAAGAATTTCTGAACAATTTTCTAAACTAAAAGATGAAAATGAATTTGCCATTTTGGAACATTTTTCAAGTAATGACTTAAAAGGGATTAATGCCGTTCGTAATTACATAGCACATGATTACGATAGCACTGATGACCACATTATTGAAGATGTGATTCGCTACAATTTACCCATTTTTAAAGAAATCATTATCCATCTTTTGATGAACAACAAAAAGTGACTTTACGAAATTCTAAAAAAAGGAAAACCAGATGAACAACGACGAACATACACCACGGATAAAACCGATTATTGAAGGAGCAGAGACCCTATCGCTAGGGGTTTCTATGGTGGTTGCCATTTTGATCGGGATTGCCATTGGATTGGGTTTAAAAAAGGTGACCGGTATTGGGTGGCTATTGTGGATTGGGGTGGCAATCGGAATTGCTGCAGCGTTGCTTAATATCTATAAGGCGTACAGCAAACAATACAAAGCGTTTGAAGAGTTGGCAAAAGACCCCCGTTACAACATGGGGAAACAGGTCAATGATGACGACGATGAGGATTAAGGGATGATCAGTTTTTTTGTCGCGGTGGTTTCCTCGATGTTGGTTGTTATGGGGTCGCTTTATTCGTATCGGAATATGATCCAAAGTCGTCTCCAAAATGCTGACCCGCACGCCTACAAAGATACCATCGAGGAGATGGACGATCCTCATGACCTCTATTCTGAGGAAGCGGTTCAGGAGAGTGAAGAGGTTGCTGAGGTTCTCAAAGCAGAAAAAGCCAATCAAAAAGGGAATGTGATCCAAAACACGACCCAAAATGCCTCGGCGATGGTTTCGATGTATCGCTTAATTCCCTACGCATTTTTGATATTAGGATTTTTAGCCCTTCAAAACAATCACGTTTTTGCCCCTTTATCCTATATGGCGGGATTGGCAGCGGGGATGGTCGTGGGCTATTTTGCGGCGAAGAAGGTTTTTATTTCGTAATCATCGGGATATTAACGGTCACTTTTGACTCTTTGATCTCCACAAAGAGGTGATTTTCTTCGGCCAAATGGGTTAATTCGGGGAGGTATCGCCGATTAATCGTTTCGGCTGAAAGTTCGATGGAAAAAAGGGAATATTTAACGTTTTCAAATTTCACGTGTTCCCCTACTCGAAAATACAAGCGGGTCAAAATGGCGTTATTCTCACGAAAAGCATGGTAAATTTTGTTGAGTAACTTGATAAACAACTCTGCATTAAGCCGTATTTCGGGAAGGGTGGGATCCAGCTCTTTGAGATAGTTAATCGAGCTTCCAATGGAATTCGAGCTAATGCACACATCAATGAGCGTGTAGATATTGACCAACTGACCCTCAGGTTTTTTCTTGGAAAAATTAAACGTAGGGAGTTGATAAAGTTTGATACCAATGGTCTCTTCATCCTCATATCCAATGGTGATACCAAAAAATTTAAAGCGACCAAACTCCAAATCCAATAGGGTGGTTTTAAATCCAAAAGAGGAGCTGGCGTAGGTCGTGGCTATTTTGTAGAGAGTAGAAGCTTCAACGGAACCCAAAAGGTGTTGCGCTTCGCCATTGAGAGAGATGATCTTCCCATTGGCATTAAAAAGGACAAACGGGTTGAAATCAAATTCAATCCACTGCTGATCGAAGGTCATTAATCCTCGATGTAGTTTTTAAGTTTACGACCCACTTTGGGGTGTTTGAGTTTTTTGATCGCACTGCTTTCGATTTGACGAACACGCTCACGGGTAACGTTAAGCTCTTTCCCGATCTCTTCGAGGGTACGGTCACTTTCGTCATCCATGATCCCAAAACGCATTTTAATAACCGCTTTTTCCCGCTCATTGAGTTGTTCTAAAACCCCTTCAATTTGCACTTTTAGATCATCTTTTAAAATCGCATCGGAGGGGGAAATGGACATTTTATCTTCGATAAAGTCCCCAAAACGACCATCCTCTTCACTCCCGATAGGGGCTTCTAGGGAGATAGGCTCTTTAGTGATTTTGATCACGTTTTTCACTTTTTCGACCGAAAGCCCCACCTCTTCAGCGATGGTTTCGACATCGGGTTCTTTACCATGCTCTTGGAGGTGTTTACGCATTATTTTATTGATACGGTTGATGGTCTCAATCATGTGGATCGGGATACGGATGGTGCGCGCTTGATCGGCGATAGCACGGCTGATCGCTTGACGAATCCACCAGGTTGCGTAGGTTGAGAATTTATACCCTTTTTGGTATTCAAACTTATCAACCGCTTTCATAAGCCCGATATTTCCCTCTTGAATCAAATCCAAAAATGGCAATCCACGGTTCGTGTACCGCTTGGCAATAGAAACGACCAAACGGAGATTGGATTTTGCCATACGGGTTTTTGCCATCTCAGAGATGCTTTTCCCCCGTTTGATTTGCTCCAAAATATCGGCGAGTTTTTCGGGTTCCATATCAAAGCTCCCCTTGGAAGCCTCTTTGGTTTGAATCAGTTTTTTAATCTCCATATAGGTGCTGACCATGGTCGCTTCGGGAACTTTGGAAGCGATTTCTTCTTTGGTTAAATCACAAATTTGGGTCAAAATGACGGTGTGATTTTTTTTGAGTTGCTCATTAAATAGGGGAAGTTTATACTCCAACCGTTTAAGTTCTCGATCAAATCCTTCATCACTGCGTAAAGCGGTTTCCATCGAACGAACCAGTTCATTAATAAGCTTCGAGGTAGGTCCTAAATCTAAAAGTGCTTCTTTGAGGGTTTTTTTCTTGAAACTCAAGATGAGGAAAAAGAGGACATAATCGGCATCCATCTCTTCAAGCGGTCGCTCTTCTAAAAGTTTTTCGGTCGCTTTTGCCCACTCTTTTTTCGCTTTTTCGAGGGCTTTAAAGGAAGTAACGACTTTTTCAATCCGCTTTTTGTCCTTGACCGAAGGGGCTTTTTCTTTTACTTCCTCTTCATCATCCAGCGCGTCCTCATCGGTTTCGGTATCAGACTCCTCTTCATCGCCATCTTCAAAACTTTTAAAGAGTTCTTTGACGCGACGCTCACGATTGATAAGAGGATCTTTGTAATCAAGGATAAAATCAATCAGATAAGGAACCGAACAAATGGCATCAATAATGATCCCCTCTCCCGCTTCCATCCGTTTGGAAATTTCCACCTCTTCTTCTTTGCTCAAAAGAGGGATTTGTCCCATTTCACGTAAATACATCCGTACTGGGGAGTCAGAGCGTGACCATTCAAGCAATTCATGTTGCTTGAGAATATCAAACTGATCGCTACTGGCTTCTTCAATGTATTTTAGTTGTGCTACTCGTCGCGCTTCGGCTTCTTGTTGATTTAAGAGTTTGGCGTGTTCTGAGGAGGTAAAAAGACAGGTTTTGTATTTTTCCGCCAGTTTTAAAATATTTTTGGCATGGGTAGCAGTGGGTTGTTTGTCGTATAACTCAACAATGGCTTCATACGTGAGACAATTTTTTGATTTATGCTCACTAAAGAGTGTTTCGAGTTGTTTGTTTAAATCTTTAACGCTCATCTGGTAGAAGCTCCCTGCGGTTTTAAAAAGAATCGGATTATACCGAAATTTTATTAAACGAGGCTAATATACTTAGATTACCCCTAAAAATAGGGGTAAAAAGTCTCTATTCGTTACGAAAGGGCAGAGAGAATTTCGTGTTCAACCACGTCAATTTTTTGCGTTCCATCAATATGAACGTATTTAACCGACGTATCCAAATCACAAACACCATGGTAATAGCTCACCAAAGGTTGAGTCAATTCATGATAAACACTGAGGCGATCCAATACGACTTGAGCTTGGTCATCTTCACGTTGCACCAAATCTTCACCCGTTTCATCGTCTTTTCCCTCAACTTTGGGCGGATTATAGACAACATGATAGGTGCGACCGGATGCTAAATGGGCGCGACGACCTGACATACGCTCTACAATCACTGCATCAGGAACATCAATTTCAATCACCGCATCAATGACGACCCCTGCGGCTTTAAGTGCATCAGCTTGAGGAACCGTACGGGGGAAGCCATCCAAAAGAAACCCATTTTTGCAATCTTCTTGAGTGATTCGCTCTTTGACCAATCCAATAATAATCTCATCAGTGACCAGTTTTCCCGAATCCATAAACGATTTTGCTAAGGTTCCTAACTCTGTGCCTGCTTTGATTGCTGCACGCAACATATCTCCTGTTGAAATTTGGGGGATACCAAACTCTTGGGTTAAAAATTGTGCTTGCGTCCCTTTTCCTGCACCCGGTGCGCCCAAAAGTATAATTTTCATTTTTTTTCCTCGTTCATTAAATTTTCGAGAGGACAAATGCCTCTATATCGGCGACGATTTCCTCAATAAACCGTTCTCCATCTACCTTGCAAAGGAGTCCTTGCATTTCATAAAACTGTTCAATGGCTAAAAGAGGAGTCGTATAGACTTCCATTCGATTGTTAAACACTTTTTCATCATCATCCGCTCCGCGCGCACGCCCTAAAACACGCTCCCGCGCTACGGCTTCACTGACCACAATTTCGATAACGCTGACAAGCTCAATACGAGCTTCGAGACTCAAAAATTTTTCAAGCTCATTCATCTGTTCCAAAGAGCGGGGATACCCATCAAACAAAATAATATCGTGAGGAGAATTTTTAATCGCGGTAACAATCGTCTCAATGGCAATCTCGATGGGGACAATCAATCCTTGCGAAATAAAACTATGAATACGCTCACCCCGCTTGCTGCCACTAGCTACTTCATCCCGTAAAAGATCCCCCGTAGAGTAATGGACAATCGCTTCACTGTTACGTGCGGCAATCATCTTTGCATCGGTGGTTTTACCACAACCCGGTGCCCCAATGATGAGAAATAATTTTTTCATCGGAATTACTTTGCCGTTTCACGGAGACGAATATGAAGCTCACGCAATTGGGTTAATTCCACAGCACTGGGGGCTTTGGTCATGATACAGGACGCTTTTTGGGTTTTTGGAAATGCGATCACGTCACGGATACTCTCTTTTTTGGACAATAGCATCATGAAACGGTCAAATCCAAGGGCAAATCCACCATGAGGTGGCGCACCAAATTTGAGGGCATCAAGCAAAAATCCGAATTTCTCTTGAGCTTCAGCTTCACCAATACCCAAAAGTCCAAAAATTTGCTCTTGAAGGGCTTGCTTATGGATACGGATCGATCCTCCACCCAACTCCGTACCATTGAGGACAATATCGTATGCGATGGATTCAATATCCTCAAGGTGTTCATGATTGAGATCACGAGGCATGGTGAACGGATGGTGAAGTGCTTTGACACGACCCTCTTCGATCTCGAACATCGGGAAATCAACCACCCACACAAATTCAAAACGATCTTTGTCAATCAAATTCATTTTTTCATGTTCGGCGATAAAGATACGGAAACGTCCCATATAATCCCACACCGTTTTTTTATCTCCTGCACCAAAAAAGACCACATCGCCCACTTCCATACCGGTGCGATCGATGAGGAGTTGTAAATCTTCAGGAGTGAAGAATTTCTCCAATGGTCCTTTGAGACCCTCTTCTTTCATTTGGAAATAGCCAAGACCTTTAGCACCAAACTTGCGGACATACTCTTCAAAACTTTTCATTTCACGCTTAGAGAAGACCAAATCGGCTTTAGGAACACGCAACGCTTTAATGCGGTTCATTTTGGGATTGGCGGCAATGGCGGTAAAAATCTCATTGTCACACCGGGCAAAAATATCGATCACATCCACCATTTTAAGATCATACCGAAGGTCGGGCTTATCGGATCCATACCACTCCATCGCATCGTTATATTTTATACGATTAAAAGGGGTAGTGACCGTATGCCCTGCACTGGCAAACATTGCGGTAATAAGTTCTTCGGCAACACGGATGACATCTTCTTGGTTACAAAAAGACATTTCAACGTCAATTTGGGTAAATTCAGGTTGACGATCGGCACGTAAATCTTCATCACGAAAACATTTGGCAATTTGAAAATAGCGGTCAAATCCTCCTACCATCAAAAGCTGTTTGAAAAGCTGTGGTGATTGGGGAAGGGCGTAAAAATCCCCCTCATGCACACGACTGGGTACAAGATAATCCCGCGCACCCTCAGGGGTTGATTTGGTCAAAATAGGGGTTTCAACTTCCAAAAATCCTAAGGTATCAAGGACATTACGAGCAGCAATCGCCGCTTTGGAACGGAGCTTAAACGTTTTGTACATTTCAGGATTACGCAAATCCAAATAACGGTATTTCAAACGGGTCTCTTCACCCACACTGTTATCACCGATCACAAAGGGGACAGGTTCGGAACGGTTTTCGATAATAAGTTCCTCAACGACCACTTCAATCGCACCGGTTTGAAGGCGGGGATTCACCAACCCCTCACCTCTAGCGCGAATACGCCCATGGGCAATCAGAACAAACTCATCCCGTACTTCACTCGCCAATTTATGGGCGTGCGCATTATCCGCAGGATCACACACCAATTGAATCAAACCGCTTTTATCGCGTAAATCAATAAAGACGATACCACCGTGATCACGGTAACTGTTCGCCCAACCACATAAAACGACGCTTTCGCCAACGTTTTTTTCACTTAAATCGGTACAAAAATGACTTCTCAAATCAAAGTCCTTTGGGTTTATTTTTCGCCATTATAACCATTAGAAACTTGTGGTTTGATAATATATCCAAGGGAGAAACCCCTACAGTTTGGTTTTAAGCGTTACGTGCTAGACTTTAGGGATACTATACAAATTATAAGGAGTGTTTATTATGAAATTCGTTTTACCAACTCAAACGTTTATCGTTATGATGAGTCTTTCCACCGTTTTTTCTGGGTGTGTTGATCCCTATTATGCCCCCAATACGCGCTACCAATCCTCCCCTACGCGATACTACTCGTCCCCAACGCCTCGTTACGTTTCACCAACGCCTCGTTACATCGCACCCACCCCTCAGTATGTTGCACCAACACCTCG
>JAVHOQ010000063.1:0-13597 GCA_036170115.1 Sulfuricurvum sp. | reverse complement strand
CTGCCCCAAAAATAAACCCGACTGCCATATCGATGACATTACCGCCAATCAAAAATTTCTTGAATTCCGCGAACATATAAACTCCTTTGGGCATTAATGTGTGTAACACTATTGGCGCAATTCTACCCAAAAAAATCCTCAAGCGGAGTAATTCCATGCTACACTATCGCCATGAAAAAAGAACTTACCCCCTTTTGGGAAACAAAAAAACTCAGTGAACTTAGCCATGAAGAGTGGGAAGCGTTGTGTGATGGATGCGGTTTGTGCTGTTTGCACCGTCTTCAAGATGAAGAGGATGACGATGCCCCCATTTTGACCACGCGGGTCGTGTGCCGTAATTATGATCTCCACAATTGCCAATGCGCCAATTACGCCCAGCGTCATACCATCGTCCCCGAATGCACCCCCCTTACCCCCAAAAGGACGGGGGAATTTCACTGGCTCCCCCAAACGTGCGCCTATCGATTGATCCATGCAAGGCTTCCGCTCCCCTCATGGCATCCACTCATCAGTGGCACTCAAGCAAGTGTTGTTCCGCATGGGATTATCCCCCTTGATCCTGTACTGGAAACAGAGGATATTGATTTGGAAGAGTATCTTCTCTAAAATCACTTTACACATAATACCTTTAAAGGAGTAGTACCATGCCACACGTTGTTTTAATCCCCATTGCTCAAGGCTTTGAAGAGATTGAGGCGATCACCCTTATCGATGTTTTGCGTCGCGGAGCCATTGAAGTGATTGTTGCCTCGTTAAACGAAACCCTTTTGGTGGAAGGGGCGCATGGTGTGGTGATTCACTGTGACCGTTGCATAGAGGGTCTCACCACCGATGAGCTGGATATGATCCTCCTTCCCGGTGGATGGGGCGGGACGATGGCACTCATTGATCATCCCACCGTCCAATCCCTTCTCAAAAAAATGGACGCTGAGGGTAAAAACATCGGTGCTATTTGTGCCGCCCCCTTGGCACTGTATCGCGCTGGGGTACTCAAAGAGGGATATACGTGTTATCCTAGTATTCAGAACGATATTATGATGGAAGGGTTTAGGGGAGAGAGTCAATCCGTGGTCGAAAGTGGCAACATTATGACTTCTCGTGGCCCTTCTACCGCGATGGAATTTGCTCTAGCCATTGTCAAAAAACTTGCAGGAGAGGCGATGTATACCTCACTGTGTAGCGACTTGCTGGTCGTTTAATCGACTATGTGCGTGTTTAGGAACTACGGGTTGCTGACACAAAATTTTGAACAGTCCCTAACCCCTAAATTACCTAATTTTCCAGCAATATCATCTGCTTGCTCAATATTCGTTTGATTGTTATCCATTTATCGTCGAGTAGTTCATCACCTTTTGGTGGCGTCGCTTGTCCAAAAAGATAGAGACTTGTTATTGTTGCTGCATCGTATTTCATTTATACCCCTTTTTTTATGTATGTTTTAATTCCGATTGGTGAAGTATCGTACGTGTTACCATCTTCATTACGATAATAAGATTTTATAAACACTAAATCTTCTTTCATAACCGGTTTATCACTTGCCAATTCAAGTTCTAGTTCCCCGCACGTATGCCCAAATGGGTCAAAGGCTAGAGCATCAAAAATGTAATCACTTGTATAACCGACAATTTTTACCGGATAGAGTAGATTATCTTTTGCTTCTAATGGCTTCACCCTTTCTTCATTCGGATCGTATATCCAAAAGGTATCGTGCCAATTTGTAACTCGTTTTGGATAGATCCCTAACAAACCATCTACGAAATTTTTCGGTCTAGGAGTATGGGTCGTACTGAATTTTTCATGAAACATATACGTTTGAGTTTGGTTAAAAAAATCTTGGCTCTCTTTATCAAAGTGATATTCGAGCTTATACCCAACAGTGCTACCAAAAACTAGCGATAAAAATTCTCCGTTCATCTCACAATGTTCATTATTAAAACCAAACATTCCAAAGCCATCGCAGTATTTATAAAACTTCTCTTTCTCTTTTTTGAGATGTTGATTAAATGGTTCTGTTTGTATAAACTGTTTACCCTGCGTTTCAGCGTGAAGTTCTCTGAATCTTATCTCTCTTTCAATGATTCCATTAATGAGATCATCTTTAATTCTAGTAGTCTGTTGTTTGGCAAAATAGGGGGAAATTAGAAGCTTCAACAAAAAGAGTACTCCTATAAAAATCCCTATTCTTTTCAATAGTATTTTTAATTCATCCCATCTCTTTTTAAACATAAGGCTAAGTATTTTGTAGATTATAAATACTATGCCTCCAAGAATTAAAAAAATTATTAACAATAACACTAATAATTTCATTTATGCTGCCTTTTTTTGGATTTTAAAATACGAGTTGAGTTTTAGAGCTTGGATGGTATCGGTGGCTTTGGTTCCATTGGCTAGGATCATGTTGTTCCCCACTACTTCACGACCGCTGGTGATGAGTCCATCTCCGTTTAGGTCTTTTACCACCATCCATTGGTTTGGGTCTGTCCATGTGAGCATCTTCTCTTGTATACCGTTTCCATCCATATCGAAGTAAACGCCATCGGTATTGGTCGAGGTATTCTCATAGCGGAAGAGTACGTCGCGCATCACTCCTGTTTCGATAATATCAGCTGGATTCCCGTCTTCACGGGAATGACGGGTGAAGGTGGTCTCTTGGATTTTTGGGTCAATGCATTTTGAACGGGTATCAGATTCCGAAAGTGCCATGATCGATTCCACTGCTTTGCTATAAGTAGTTACTATTTTAGCCAAAACTACGTCAATCTAACGTTTAAGCCATCGTTTGCCAAAAAATGTGGCTATATCTCCTAAAATAGGGTTTTAGGAATCATTTTTTGTTTCGCTGTAGCTGAGTTCAAGCCCCTCTTCACTCATCACAAACCCTTGGATCGCTATTTTTCCCTCATGCACGAGGCGATGGTGCTTTGCACAAAGAGGGATTAAATTATAGCGATGATTCATCCCGTAGTGACCGATAGCACCGTTGGTATCGGCGTGGGCTTTGGGCGTGATATGATGCACTTCATCCACCGTTTCGTCGCATAAGGCGCATTTGGTGAGGTAGAGTTTGGGGTTATAACGGCTTTTTTTCTCCCGTTTGAGCATCGATGCATCATTGGTTTTGTCGGTGATACGCCCCCGAATTTCGTACGCTTTTTTCAAAAAGGTTTCGTCCATATGGAGCGATTTGGCAAACTCCAATCCATATAAGGTACTGCCACTGCCACTTTTGAGCTTACGGTCATAGACCAATTTATCGTTGATTTCATCGTAATAAACGCCCAAATGCAACAACACAATTTCGCGCGCTTTTTGGATTTCAACAAGCGATGAGAGCTGATGCAAATGGGTCGCAAAGATAAACAAACTCCCAACCTCGCGGAGTTTGAGAATCGCACTGGCAACAATAGCAAGTGCCGATTGCGTCTCCGTACCATGACTGATCTCATCCCCTAAAATAAGGCTGTTTTCGGTCGCACGGTTAAAAATATTGCGCAATTCCAACATCTCCACCGCAAAGGTCGAAAGCCCTTTGTAGAGATTGTCTTTACTGACGATACGGGTGAGGAGTTTATCAATGGGGGAAAAGCGCATCATCACACACGGGACAAAAAATCCCCCTTGTGCCAGCACCACTGCCAAACCGATGCTTTTCATGAGGGAGGATTTACCACTGGAGTTGATCCCATAGAGCAATACCCCTTTGACATTTTCGCCGTTTTCAATCGTAGCGTGTTCCGGATACGTGTGCTGATCAACTGCGCCTAAAAAAAGATCGTTAGGGATAAAAATACCGTTCTCTTCGCGCGATTCGATGAGAGGATGGCGTAACCCAACGATCTCGATAAAGGCTTTTTCGCAAGGGACGATGGTGGGGCGGACATAACGGAACGCTTTGGCACATTTAGCACCGCTTAAACTCACATCAACCACCGCTAAAAACCCAATGAGATGCTCTATCGCGTGAGAAAACCGTCGTTCGATGGTCTCTAACTCGTGAGCATACCGCTCTTTGACCTGTGCAATCATCCGTGATTTCGCCCCCGCATTTTCGATGGAAAGTTCATCCAACAACGACGAAGAGAGTTTGACCGTCGTTTTGAGTTTACGAATCTGAAAATCACGGAAAAAGTAGTGGTGACCCTCTAGGGTAAAAAAGCTATTATAAAGCGACTCTTGGACACTCACATACCGATTACGGGTCATTAACAGATGATACCCCTCACTCTCCAACCACCCAATGGAGGCATAGGATCCTCCTGAATCAAAAAACGAATCGATGTGGTGAATGATCCCCTCAAGTTTGGAGAGATTACGGTTTTGAAGCTGTAAAAGGGCATCGATGGAGGGGTCAATCCCCGTATTAAAGAGATTTTCATCCACCTGATCACGTGAAAATTTGGCGCACGCATCGATGTTAAAAATCCGTCGCATCTCAGAGGCACACTGCGCACACGCTTGCGCGCTGTCGTGATCGTACGCAATCCCAAGACCCTTGGCATCCTCAAATAACGACTCTGCCGCTGTCAGTGAAGCGTAAAAATAGGCCAGTTCAAAGGGATGCAGTTTCCCCAATTTCAACCGGCGCACGATACGTTCTAAATCATACACCGTTTTGAGTTTGGTCTCCAAGGGGGCGATATGCTCCCCCATTTTATTGATCAGATCGTACCGTTCTTCAAGCAATTTTACATCGCAAATGGGATTGAGCAACCGTTCCCGCAAGAGCCGTTTTCCCATCGCCGTGGAGGTTTTATCGATGAGTTTAAGCAAAGTCATCTCATCGGCATCGCGGGAGATAATCCCCAATTGTTCAGTGGCATTGTTCCCCAAATACATATAGCGATTGGTTCCCAAAAACGTAGGTCGATTCATCTTCTCAATGATCGCAGGGTCATGGTCGATAATGACGTTAATGAGGATACACAACGCTTCGGAGGTGTAGGGATACCGCTCCAAATCGAGATATTCAATGGGACTTAACAAAGAGCGTATCTGATAAATCCGTTCAAAAAGGGCATTTTGGTAATCGATCCTCAGCCGTTTGTCGTTTTGGGAAGTACGATGGTGATTTTTAATCTCCAAATAACGATTGACCTCTTCAGAATCAATCTCTTCTGAACAAAAGGTCACCACCACTTCGGAGGTTTGGTAGCTTTGCAGCAGCGTAAAAACTTCATCCAGTGCATACGTTTTGTCTTCCCGCGTTCCGTGAATTTCGTTGATGAGGGTTTTACCGGTTCCCACATCGATAGCAGCGTACCCCACCGAATAGACCCCATGGTTTTGATCGATGAGCAGTGAGGCGATGTAATCAAAATTCGTCCCCGGAGAGATAATATTGGCAATATAGCGACGGATATGGGGAACAACCCCTTGCTGTCGAACCAACACAATGGTGTATTTTTTGGACTGTACCAAACGGCTGAGATACCGCTCGATGGAGACGGTCGGAACCCCTGCTAAAAGGGGATTTTAGAGCGAATTTTCGAGAATGGTCTTGTTTTTACGGGTGAGTTGGATATTGAGAAATTCGGCAACCTCCTTGGCTTTACCGATCTTCATCTCCTCATTATTGACTTCATACACCTCGAAAAACGATCCCACTTCGATGATGACGAGGGTATCAAAACCGTATTTGGCTTCGCAGAGGGCTTGGAGCTGGAAATAGATTTCAGAGAGGAGTTTGGTTTTGTCGTTGAGTATCGCCCCTATCTCTTCGGTCGTCATTATTGCTCCGTATCACGTATATTGTATCGTTTTATTATAACTTAGGGGGGCTAAAAAGAGTATTTTATTTACCCAATAAATCGATACTCAGTCCCTGCTTCGATAATAATTGGCTTGGGTCGAGCAAAATAGGTTTCCATCTTTTGCCAAAGTTGCTTGCTAAAAATCCGTAAGTAATGGAGCTAATTTTGGTATACTATTTGTATGAAATTTGAATATGATAGCATCAAAAGCGAAGTGAATAAACAAAGAAACAATCACGGCACGTGGAGGTAAATTATTATGAAAACAGCTAAAGAGTTTGACGAAGCCTTTGATAAGGGAGAGGAGATTGCTGAGTTTGTCGATTGGTCTGCCTCACGTCGCCCGAATCTGGAACAAAAACGGGTAAATCTTGATCTCCCAATATGGATGATCGAGAGACTTGATTATGAAGCCAAACGACTGGGAGTCGCTCGACAAGCGATCATGAAAATGTTTTTAGCCCAACATTTGGAAAAAGCGGGCTAAAAACTTCACACACCATACTCTCGTAACTGTTTCAAATAGGGTCTCAATGCGTGAAGTTTTGCCGTATACGCAAACTTTTCCTCCCGATTTTTCGCCGCACTTTCGAGTTCTTGCGCGATTTTTGCTATCTCATCAAAACACAACGAGGCAGCACCACTTTTAAGATTATGGGCGTTGATCTGAATTTTTACCCAATCGTTATGCGCAATACCCTCTTGCAAATTTTTTTCGAGGGTATCAAGGGAGGAAACATAACTCTCAAACAGTCGATGAATGATTTTTTCGGGGTATTTCATCTTCTCTTTGACATTTAGCAGTGCTTGCTCTATAGTAAAATCAAGAAAAGTCTCTTCATCAATAATCGTTGCAGAGTGACTGTACCTCCCTAAAAGTGCTTCAAACGCCCTCATATCGATGGGTTTGCTCAGATAATCATCCATCCCAAGAGAGAGAAATTTCTCTTTATCCCCCTCAAGGGCATTGGCAGTCAGTGCCACGATGGGGGTGGAAATACCCAACTCCTCTTTGATGATTTTGGTCGCATCCATACCATTCATCACCGGCATATTAATGTCCATGAGGATAAGATCAAAGGACGCTTTTTGTACTTTATCAACCGCTTCTTGACCGTTGTAGACAAATGTGTACTGGATTTTAAACTGATCTAACAACGCTGACATCAAAAATCGGTTTATCTCATAATCTTCCGCAATTAAAATTTTGAGTCCTATGCGTTTATCTTGCTTGCTTTTGAGATCACTTTTAATCACTTTCAATCGCGCCAGTTGGTTGTACAACAGGGAGGGAAATTCATCGAAATTGTCGATTTGGTGGCACCGTTGATCATTAAGGTTTGTGGTCGTCTTGGATAAAAAGATAACTTTTGCGTTGTTAAACTGCCCTAAAAGGGATTCATTGTTCCCCAAAACAATCGCATTAGGGGTATCGAGTGTTTCTTTGTATTCTTTTAAAATAGAAAACGATAATTTATACGCTTCAAGCTGTTGCGATACCCGTGTTTCCATCGCCTCATTCATACCCAAAAGATAGAGGTTAAACGGACTTAGATGCTCTTTAAGTGTCCCTTTTAGGTCACATTTTTCATAGGGTATATCAAAATAAAATCGACTTCCCTCCCCCTCGTTACTCTCCACCAAAAGCTCACTTCCCATGAGTTTCACCAAACGGCTTGAGATACTCAGTCCCAATCCCGTCCCCCCAAATTTTCGGGTGGTGGAGCTGTCCGCTTGGGAAAAAGGTTCAAAAATTCTCTTGACTCGATCGCGCGCAATACCAATACCGCTATCGTGGATACTAAATCGAATCCTCGCATGATCCGCATGGACAACTTTTTCCAGTGTGATCCGTATCGTCCCCTCGTTGGGGGTGAATTTGATCGCATTGCCAATAAGGTTGATCAGCATTTGCTTGATATGAAAACTATCCACCTCAATACACTCTCCCAAAGAGGGGTCTATCTCAATGATATACGCGATATTTTTTTCTTTTGCCTTATCCGATAGGAGAGTAAAGGTCTCTTCAAACTCCATAAAAGGGTTTATTTTGATCCGTTCTATCTCACCTTGTTCACTCTCTAATTTAGAAAAATCAAGAATGTCGTTGATGATTTGGATCAAGGTTTTACTGGAATTTCGGATCAAATCTACGTAGCGGCTTTGCTTGGTGTCCAAGGAAGATTTAGCTAAGAGTTCTGAAAATCCCAGTACCGCATTCATGGGTGTGCGGATCTCATGCGACATATTGGCTAAAAAAGTAGATTTCTCTTGGACACTCTCATGCGACCGAATGCGAGCATCCTCTATCTCAGTTATATCGGTAAAGGTTGCCAAATAGGTCAGTTTATTCTCTATGGTAATGCTAGCAACTTTGACGCTGTAAATTTGTCCATTGATCATCGCTAAATGGGTTTTGTTGGGATCCATAAGTATCGGTTCTACCCAAGAACTATTCCCTTTATTTTGTAAAAAATTCTCTTTTGTGGTAAAAAGTTCACAAACACATTTGTGTTTTTCCTTGAATTTTTCCAAAGAGGCAAAACCGAAAATTTCATGAAATTTTTTATTGATCTGAACAACCCCTCGTTCGTCGTCAAACAACACAATGATACTCTCTTGATTATCAAGGATTTGAGAAACCCGATTTTTTTGTGTCTCAAGATGGTTTTGATAGATGATGGTCTCGGTCATATCGCGTCTCAGCCCCATAAACTCAACAATCTCCCCCTCTTTGTTCAGCAAGGGAACGATGGTAGCATACACATGGTACGTTGAGCCATCTTTTGCTCTGTTGGGTAAGGTACCCTGCCAAATTTTTTTACCCCGTATGGTTTTCCACAGGTCGCTAAAAACAGAAGAGGGATGATCGGGATGGCGAATGATGCTGTGTGTTTTTCCCAGCAACTCCTCTTTACTGTACCCACTAATATCCACAAAATTGTCATTGACATAGTTAATATTTCCCTGCAAATCGGTGGTACTGACAATAAGGGAGAGATCAATGGCCTCTTTGTATTGCCTGAAGATATGGATCATATCTTCGTTTTCATCA
This sequence comes from Sulfuricurvum sp., assembly GCA_036170115.1. Lineage (GTDB taxonomy): Bacteria > Campylobacterota > Campylobacteria > Campylobacterales > Sulfurimonadaceae > Sulfuricurvum. The sequence continues at coordinate 4,792 of JAVHOQ010000063.1, read as the reverse complement.
GAAGTTTTGTGGAGGGATGCTTTAAGACTGGCATTTTGGTCTCGAATCCGTTTGTTCGCTTTTTCAAGATCTTGGGAATTAAGATCAATGGTATGCTCTAAAAATTTCTTCTCTTCGTAAAATTGATCATAACTTTTAGAAATATCCTCGATAAAGCCCATCATCCCTTTTGGCATTGTTGAAAGATCAAAAGTATCGCCAAAATGTCTTTTGATCTGTCTAATGAGCAATCGGTGCATGGTCTAGTCTTCGTAAATGGCAGTAAGGGTCATCGTTTGATTGTGAAGTTCACATTTTAAGCGATCGACCACAAAAGGGGCAATCTCTCCATACGAGTAAAAACCCACCAAAGAAGCATTCTCACCCAAGGTATTCGCGACCTCCTCTAGCTCATCGTCCACCAGTTGTCCCAGTACAAGTTTGCGTCCCACGCAACTGACCACAAGGGCAAGAGAGGGTTTATCATTGGCAATGGTTATCTCACATGCTGCCTTTTTTGCCCCTTCGACAAGATTATCAATATCACACTTCATCAGTTTAACCAAATAGCCCTCAGGGACATCCCCTGCGAAAATAACCGATTTTGCCTCTTCATCAATCCCAACAATGGTTCTAATGACCTCCGAATCGTCTTCTTCTTTTTTGATGCTCAGCGGGAATCGAAGTCCACTGCTGGGGAGTTGATCGGCATAGACCCCCAAATAGCGTTTATACAAATCCAGTGCAGGTTCATCATCGATCTCATAGACGATATTGTTTTGGGAACGTACTACTACGCGTTGAGCACCAAACTCATTCCATCCCCCAAAACACCCACTGCTGATGGTTAATTTTTCCCCATAAAACCCGATTGCTGCGATGGTATTTTCCCGTGCTTCACCATCACAAAAAACAAAAGTCTCTTGAAAACGTGCGCCATCGCCTGCCAATCCCCCCGTCACCTCAACCCCATCAAGGGAGTCATTAATCCCTCGTACCAGTTGCGAACCATTCACATGAACCCCATCCGATAAAATAAAAACGTGTTTAAGCCCCTCTTTGGTTAACTTACCCACAAGGGTAGAGGAGAGTTCTTCGATATTGGCTCCCTCATAAAAATCGACGCTATGCACCTCAACATGGGAAGTCTCAAACGCAACCGCGCTCACCACCATAGGGCTAGAGGAGATGCTACTGCCCAAAATATTCCCCGATGAAGAGCAACCGACAATAGGACTGTGGGGAAATTTTTCTGACAAAAGGGCAAACGTTTCCGTTTTTTTCACCATCTCCGTGTCACCAAACACAAACACGATATCCGCATTGCGATTCTCCGCTATCCCTCGTGAACGATAATTCCACACCCCATTTTCCTCTAAAATTACATTATCAATGGTCATTATTACTCCTTAGTCACCAAATTTAAAATAGATCTTGCGTATCTTATCGATATTTTTTTGAAACAGTTCCACCAGTTTGGGATCAAAATGTTTGCCCGATTCGTTGAGGATAAACGTGTATGCCTCATCAAAACTCCACGGTTTTTTATACGCTCTCTCCGAAGTAAGGGCATCAAAAACATCCGCAATGGCGGTGATACGACCATAAATATGGATTTCCTCCCCTTTTAAGCCGTGGAAATAACCACTTCCATCATACTTTTCATGATGTTCCATCGCAATAATCGCTCCTGCTTGAAGGTAGGGATTTTTACTCTCTTTGAGGATCTCATACCCTATAGTGGAGTGCGTTTTCATAATCTCATATTCATCTTCATCCAGCCTTCCTGGTTTTAGCAAAATATCATCTTGGATCCCAATTTTTCCTATATCGTGCAGGGGAGAGGCGAAAAAGAGGATATCTTGTTCTTTTTCACACAGTCCATACTCACGCGCCAACAGTTTGGAATAGTGTGCTACTCTAGCGATGTGACTTCCCGTTTCAGGATCGCGGTATTCGGCTAAACGGGAAAGGATGTGCAGGGCTTCGTATTCTCGCATCACCAGTTCAGCGGTTTTTTTGTCAATCTCTTCTTGCAGTCGGCTATTAAAATTGGTGAGCTGAAGTTTAAGATGGATGATTTTGGAGAAATTTTTGATTTTAGCTTCAAGCTGCGCGATGTCAACCGGTTTAATTAAAAAATCGACTACCCCACAGTTGAGTGCTTCAAGTTTGAGTTCTTGGTCATCATTAACCGCCGTTACCATAATGGGCAACAACTCCTCTTGCAGTAGAAGCGCCTCTTGTATCAGCTCCAACCCATTCATTTCCGGCATCATATAATCGACAAACATCAAATCCACACGATTGTTTTGGATAAAGGCTAACGCCTCAAGAGGATTATCAAAACTTTGTACTTCCACACCGATCTCTTTGGCAATCTCTTCGATTAAAATAAGATTCATATGCGCATCATCAACCGATATTATTGTTAAGCCCTTTATCAATACTCATACCTCACTTAAAAAATCAAATGAAAAGAGATATAGTAACGATTCTCCTCTTAAAGCAATAAACGTTACCCCACAAACCGATACCCAATCCCCGTTTCGGTGATAATCCACTTGGGTCGAGTGGAGTCAGTTTCGATTTTTTGACGAAGTTGATTGATAAAAACCCGTAGATAATGGGTCTCGTTTTGGTACCCTACCCCCCCAAATTTCTTTGAGTAACCACGCGTGGGTGAGGACTTTACCGCTGTTTTGCATCAACATTTTGAGCAATTCAAACTCTTTGGGGGTGAGTTTAAGCTCTTGATTGTCCATCATCACCGTATGGGAGGCAATATCCAGTGAGAGGTTCTGGCTTATCAATCCTGAAAGATTCTCCCCACTCCCCATCCCACGCCGACGAAGGGCTGCTTTAATGCGGGCTAAGAGTTCCCCCGTACCAAAAGGTTTGGTGAGATAATCATCACATCCCCCCTCTAAGGCGGCTATTTTTTCCGCTTCCCCTGAACGAGCAGAGAGGACGATCACGGGAGATTGGCTCCATTGACGAAAGTGACTCAAAAACACTTTCCCATCCATATCGGGCAATCCCAAATCCAGCAAGACCAATGCAGGAGCTTCGATAGCAGCGCGATTAAGTCCATCTTTGCCTGTTGCCATCGCAATAGGGTGATACCCCGCTGCGGTTAATGCCACTTCCAGCAATTTACGAATGGCTTTATCATCATCAATAATTAAAATGGTCTCTTTCATCCTTCACCTCGGTGTAAAAGTCGCATCGTGGCACAAAATTGTTCCCCATCACTGTGGGTCTCAACGCTCCCCCCATGCAATTGCGCAATTCGATACGCCACATACAATCCCAATCCAATCCCCTCTTCTCCGCGGACGTTACTCAATCGGGAAAAGGGTTTCCACGCCATGACCGCTTCATTCGAGGGGGGAACAGAACCTGTATTACAAATACGAATTTGAATCCCCATGGGTTCAGACTCTATGGTCACGGTGACCGTGTCCCCGTATTTAAACGCGTTTTCCAGTAAATTAAAAAGAGCTTGCTCAATTAAGACACTATCACCTTGGATTGAGGGGAGTTCCTCGTGTATCTTCAACTGTGCGGGAAAAGCATTTTCACTTTTGGCTAACGCACTTCCCAACAATTCCCGAATGTCACACTCTTGGATTTTGAGTTTTAAGACCCCACTTTGAAGACGAGCCGTATCAAGGAGATTATCAATCAATCGCCCCATCCGATGGGCGCCGTGATCAATGGTATGATAAAACTCTTTTTGTTGCTCCAAACTTAATTCCAGTTCTTCGGTCAGCAATCCTGAGGATGCCCCCATAATCGCCGCAAGTGGGGTACGCAATTCGTGCGACAACGACCCCAATAACGTCTTTTGAAGACGCTCAGAGGTCTCTAACTCTTTGGCAAGGGCAGCTTGTTCACTCAGCCATGCAACCAGCTGACCAATGATCAGCATAATGACAAAACTCACCACATAACGACCATCGTGTACCGCAAACGTCAAGGTTGGGGGGATAAAAAAGAAATTAAACGAAACAATCGAAGCCAGTGAGACCAGCAATGTCGCTTTCCGTCCCAACCGCATCGCAGCATAGAGTATCGGGAGGAGATGAATCATCCCAATATTGACCAGCTGAAGTTCCTCACTAAAAATTTTAGAGAGAATGCTGACAAAAATCAAAAGTAAAAATGGGGCAAAAATTGCATACATCCATCAATTATAAACTATCTCTCCCTAAATCTCCGCCCGACGAGAAACCCCAATCAGTTTTTCATGAGGAAAATGGTAAAAACTCACAAAATTGGGGGAGACATCTTTGATAAAGGCAAAAATCTTCCAAAAAATATTACTCGAAACAATCTCTTCATTCCCATAAAAAATACTCCGTTCCTCAATGTGTCGCTCTTTTAAGAGTGCTTCAACATTCAACGTTTCCATATAGCCCGTCTCAATTTTCAGCCAATCAAGCCCTTGGGCTAAGGGGGTTAGCTCGGTCGTAATACCATGCGGTTCATAACTGGTTGTCACCGTGACGATAATATTACGTTCGTACACAATACCATTTTTAAAAATAGTCTTCCCAATATACGCGGGAATAGTGTCCGATTTTCGAGCAAAAAAGAGGGCTGTCCCTTTGAGATAAAAACCAAGATTATATTGTTTGGTATATTCGCTCAAGAAAAAATCTTTATCAAGAGGGATAAACGCCGCATAGAGCCGTTTTTGTCCTTGGGTATACAGAATCACGATAAAGAGAGGAACCGATGCGATGATCAGTGACCAACTGACCTTACGCACCCTTCAACTTCTGAAGCTCCAAATAAGCCATCCGAT
>JAVHOQ010000062.1:0-2867 GCA_036170115.1 Sulfuricurvum sp. | reverse complement strand
GTGGAATTAAAAATCTTGTTTTACTGGTCTTGAAAAAAGGGAGCATTATAGTCTTAGTATTGCGATTGGATCTATTTTTACGGGGGCGAACGCTTTTTCTTCCTCTACCTCTGCCATTAAATCGCTTAAGCTCTCACTCAAAGAACTAAAAGAGCAAAAAATAAAACTTACGGTTGGCACAGAATCTTTTGATACGGCAGTAAAAAAAATAGGTCTGTTAAAAGGGAGAATCAAGGAGCTTACCGCGCATACGGAAGCCATGGATGATATAACCAAGAGTCGCGAAAAATTTAAATCCCAGCTTACGGATAATATTGCCCTTGGGGCGACGGTAGCTATACCAATAAAGCTCGCTATTGATTTTGAGACCTCTATGGCAGATGTAAAAAAGGTGCTTGATTTTAAAAATTATGGCGAATTTAAAAAGCTTGGAAATGACCTTCTATCTCTATCAACGAAAATGCCTGTAACCGCTAATGGTCTCGCTCAAATCGCCGCATCTGGTGGGTCGCTTGGGGTAGCGACAAAAGATATTTTAGGCTTTACCAAAAGCGTCGGTATTATGTCTACCGCATTCGACATGGATGCAAAAGACGCGGGAGAGTCCATGGGGAAGATGATGAATGTCTATGGTCTTACCATAACCCAAGTTAATGCGTTAGGGGATACGATAAATTCTCTCGATAATGGGATGGCAGCACACGCACGAGATATAGTCAATGTCACCGCGCGAGTGGGAGGGATTGCTAAGGTCTATGGCATAACCTCTGACACAACCGCTGCCCTTTCTGCTACCTTTCTTTCTCTTGGTGCTGCGCCTGAAGTTGCAGGTACTGCCATTAATTCCCTACTTACCAAGATGGCTACGGCGGATAAAGGTTCTAAAAAGTTTGAAGAGGCACTGCATAGTGTCGGGATGAGCGGAAAAGGCTTAAAATCAATGGTAGATAAAGACGCTACGGGTGCGCTAAGTACTTTTTTACATACCCTTGAAAAAATCCCAAAAACCAAAAAGATGGGGATACTTACCGACCTTTTTGGGGCGGAACACGCCGATGAAATTGCACTGCTTGTCGGTGGGTTAAAAGAGTATGACAAAGGGATGAAGATTGCCAATGATACAACAGGAAAAGCGGGGAGTATGCAAAAAGAATTTGCTATACAATCCGCCACGACCAAAAACAATTTAGCGACCTTTACTAATTCGATTGGCATTATAGGCGTGAAAATTGGTACGGTATTTTTACCCGGTCTTATTGCTATAGTCAATCCACTACGTGATTTTTCCATTAAACTAGGAGAATTTACCGACAAGCATCAAACCGCCACCAAAATAATCGGTGGGTTTCTAATAGGGATGGTGGGGGTTACTCTAGCCCTTGCCGTTGGTGGGTATGCCTTTAGTTTCATTGCGGGTGGAATACTTAAATTTAAGGATACGTATTCAGCCCTTACTTTTTCTATAAAAAATGGTAACTCTACTCTAAAATTCCTTGGTAGTGGGATCATGAATATTGGAAAAGCTCTCCTATGGGTAGGAAGAGCCTTACTCATGAACCCTATTGGGCTTGTTATCACGGCTATTGCGGTTGGGGCATATCTTATTTATCGTAATTGGGACACCCTAAAACCCTATTTTGTTAAAGTGTGGAATGGGATAAAAGGGGTGTTTGGTTTTGCTAAAAAATGGATTGTGGGATATATCACCGATCCTATCGGAACCATCAAAACCGTGTGGAGTAATCTCTTCGGGTGGTTTGGGGAAAAGTTTGCCTCTATTTTTAAAAGCATCAAGGGACTTACCCCCAGTGGGGTATTTAAAAGTATTGCCACGATTGGAATCGACGCGCCCACGGCACCCAAGTTCCCCAATGCCCCTAAGCAAGCGGTATTAGCAGCTTCGGCACCACGAAAAGTAACGGTTCCGACGCTTAAAAAAAGAGAACCTCTACACTCGTTTCAATACAGTGACTGTGTCGGTTCAAGCAGAAGAAGACATTAATACAAAAAGAGAGACTATGTTTCAATACAGTGACTGTGTCGGTTCAAGGAACACGAAGCTCTAATGCGCAATATGCAGCTTATCGTTTCAATACAGTGACTGTGTCGGTTCAAGTCCTTTTTTGAGTTCGGGTATGGTTGCTTTACGTGGGTTTCAATACAGTGACTGTGTCGGTTCAAGAACCACTTGGTGGCTATGTGCAACATCAATCCACGGGGTTTCAATACAGTGACTGTGTCGGTTCAAGGTAGATTTTGTATCGAAGTTTCGCTCAAACTCTATGTGTTTCAATACAGTGACTGTGTCGGTTCAAGCTTCTATTTTATGCCTCAACGGTCGCGAATCTCATGGTTTCAATACAGTGACTGTGTCGGTTCAAGCCTTGTTGTAGAAAGCGTAAACCGTCTTGAATCCTTGTTTCAATACAGTGACTGTGTCGGTTCAAGTCATTTCTTTTTTAGTTTTAAAATTTTCTTAAATTCGTTTCAATACAGTGACTGTGTCGGTTCAAGGATCATATACGGCGATAATGCGTGTTACCTATAATAGTTTCAATACAGTGACTGTGTCGGTTCAAGCATAGAGTCGCCACGACCATGTCCATACAAACGGTGTTTCAATACAGTGACTGTGTCGGTTCAAGGAATACGCGCAGGCATATATAAACCGTATTTCATGGAGTTTCAATACAGTGACTGTGTCGGTTCAAGTCATTTCTTTTTTAGTTTTAAAATTTTCTTAAATTCGTTTCAATACAGTGACTGTGTCGGTTCAAGGCAAGAGACGTTTTGAGAGATGGAACAACATCAGCGTTTCAATACAGTGACTGTGTCGGTTCAAGGATCATATACGGCGATAATGCGTG
>JAVHOQ010000061.1:0-13970 GCA_036170115.1 Sulfuricurvum sp. | reverse complement strand
CTCATCGTTTGTGGACGGGAATTATAGACAAATCTATAACAAATGTCAAGAGATTCCCAAAAATTATGCAAAAATTATCTCCTCATACTCGCATTTAACACTTTTCATACACTATTATAGGATAGTCACAAAAAAGGAGACGTTATTTTCTACTCTCATCCCGTGAAACATCAACCATAACGCTAAGATGACTCATCCCACTCCCCTGCACTACCCCTTGCATAGGCGAACAATCCCCATAATCACGCCCATATCCCAAAATAATGTGTTGATGTGAGGGGATCATGTTATTCGTCGGATCAAAATCAAACCATCCAAAATCAGGGATAAAAACCGAAAACCACGCGTGAGAGGCATCAACCCCAAACAGTTTTTTCTCCCCTTTAGGGGGTAGTGTCTCCAAATAGCCACTCATATAACGGGTGCTTAACCCCAATGAGCGTAAAGCGGCAATTGCCAAATGGGCAAAATCTTGACACACCCCTTTACGTGCTTGGAATATCTCTTCAATGGGGGTACTTAAATTACTAAATCCCGAAACAAATTGAAAATCACGAAAAATGCGTCCCATAAACTCCTCAACACTCTCGTATAACGAACGCTCTTGTCCAAACGACTCACCCACATACGCGTGTAATGCTTCGCTTGCTTCGGTAATAAAGGGGCTGGGAAGGCAAAATTGTTTCGCATCAATAACATCGGGTGTGTTGGCTTTTAAGGCATTAAGCACTTCGCGATAGGTAACCACACGGGCTTCTTCTCCCCTATGAAGATGCGCATCAATGGCTGTTGTATCAAGTATCACTGATGATTTAGCAATCACTTTTAAATGAAGATGGGGATGACGAATAAGAATATGGGCAAGATGATTCCCAAAGTAATCATCATATTCTTCCAGCTCACTCACGGCAGGTTCTGTTTCCAAAATAAAATCTTTGACCGTTTGAAACGGGGTCTCTTGAGGCTTTAAACGGACTAAATTATGACTTAAACTTACCCATTGCTGATAGGAAAATTGGGTGCTATGATAAATATGGTACGTCATGAGGTTACTCGTCATAATGGGAAAAATAGGTTTTGGAGAGTTCATCCGCTGCGACAATGAGCTTATCCGCGATGGAGGACAAAACGCGATCCATACGATCACGAATAAACGCCTCGTTTTCTAACACACACAACGTTTCACTCCGTTCTAAACGTAACAAAGAGAACGCTTCAAACAAAGGCTCCTCATAACGACTTAAATACATTTCATGTTTAAATTTTGGCAATTTTGGTAACGCCTTTAACAATTGATTGATTTCACTAATCAGTGATTTAGGGAAGCGAATATCCAACAGTAAAAATTCACTCACATGGGTTAAATCAAGCGAGGCACGATAGCGTGCGCGATAGGCATTTAAACTCTCACTGGTTCCCAAAAGGGTCTCTAAAATTTCATATTCCACAAATGGCTCATATACCGAAGTGAGCATTGAACGCGCTTTAGAGATCAATAATCCTGACCGTTCCAAACGGGCACCAATATCGTATAAAACCAATCCCTGTTCGGCAAAAAGGGTCTCTTCAATCAAGGCTTTGTACGCCATCAGATGGATCAATAATTTATCAATCCCCCGAATCATATCACGATGAGAGGGTTGGGATTGCTTGGTAAATACCCCCCACTCTTTGGACAATCGATCAAAAATATGCCACCCTTCAGGAGGGAGCAAATTTTTGGTACTGTTACTGGTGCCTAAGAGCATACTCAAAATTTGAGAAAGTGATCCTATGCGGGAACTATCCGCCATCACCGACCAAATTTCTTCCAAAGGACGGGTGATTTTTTGCTCATTGATCCCCAAAAAACCCGGATAGGTCATACTCAAATGGGTTAATGCACAACATAAAATCTCCTGTACTTGTCCATCTTTGTTACGGTTATAGCGATGGGCGTTGGCAAGACTTTTAAGGGTCATACGGATCATCCGTGCGCTGGTGATACACCGCATCAAATACCGCCCCAACCAAAAAAGATTTTCTGCCCGAAGGGTAGGGATATTGTCTAAAGAATTTTCCCATCCCCCTTTACTCTTAAAGATATTCACCCAAGCTAAGGGTGAGGAGGATGCGGTGGTTTCCCCTTGTCCTTGTTCCATCCCATGCTGCGATTGTCTCATTATCGTAGGTTCATTCAAGATCCAAAGATCTTTACTGCTCCCTCCCCGCTGATTGGAGACGACAGAAATATCTTCATTACTCCCTACGCGCACCAAGGCCCCTGGCATCACCGTATACGACTCCTCCGCATGGATGGCAAAAGAGCGTATAACCACATTTCTAGGGACAATTTTCCCTTTTACCAGTGTCGGAGCCGTTGCAAACTGCACCTCCTCTTGCCCCACATAGCGATAAGGGTGGTCTTGAATTTTTGCCCGTAAAGCATCACATTCTTGGGAGGAGAGGTGTTTTCCCCAATACAAGGAAGGCTCATTTTCACGACGGTCAATGGTCTTAATCACCAACGTCGAGAGGTTTTCTAACACATACTCACACTCTTTGGCTTGACCACACCACCATGTCGCAATTTGGGGTAAGATCAACTCTTCATTGAGAAAATAGTGGGCCAGACGGGGTAAAAAAGGGTATAATCCCAAATTTTCTAAAATACCTGTCCCTAAGGGGTTTGCCATCGAAACCCCTTTTTTGCGCAACACGTGCAATAACCCTGACACCCCTAATTTGGAATCGGTGCGTAACTCTAGCGGGTCACAATATCCTTCATCAACACGACGGACAATCCCATCAATACGGCGAAGCCCTTTGAGACTTTTGAGCCACACCGCTCCCCCTTTTGCCAATAAATCTCTCCCCTGCACCAACGTGAGTCCCAAAAAAGAGCTTAAATAGGCGTGTTCAAAATAAGTCTCATTGTGAGGACCGGGGGAGAGGAGGACATTGAGAGGTTCACGTGTCGTATTGCTCCCTAAGCTTGAGAGCATTTTTTTCATCTCATCGAAAAAAACATAGAGTCGTTTGATCGAGATATTGGTATGAAGGGGTTGCATCGCGCTGTTCATCGTGAGTCGATTTTCCACAGCGTATCCCAATCCTGAAGGGGCTTGAGTCCGATCACTCACTACCCACATTTTTCCATCGGGCCCACGCGCTAAATCGACCGCTGCCATCATAATGGAGGGTGAAGTTGGGGTGACCATACCATGGACTTCCCGTAAAAAACCGCTGTGGGCGAAAATAACCTCTGCGGGGACAATCCCCTCTTTGAGAATCCGTTGTTCCCCATAAATATCGTTGAACAACAGGTTCATCAAAGTAACCCGTTGAGCGATCCCCTCTTCAATACGATTCCAATCCTTTTTGTCAATAATCAGGGGGATGGGATCCAAATTCCACGGTCGAGCCATCCCATTGGGATCATTGTAGACATTATAGGTCACCCCATTGTCTTCCAACCGCCAATCAATCTCTTGACGTTTGACCTCTAAGGCATCTTCCCCCAAGGACTCCAGATTGGCGACCAACTGCGCCCAGTGAGGACGAATTGCCCCATGCTCATCCATCATCTCATCGTACGATCCACTTTGATACCCTTTTAACATCAATGGCTACTCATCCCCTTGTTTACTTGGAGCCCATTTACGGCGAAGATCAAGGGTATGAGGATATTCAAGACTGCTAGGAAGTTCTTGATAGCTGAAGCTTTGACGTGGTTGATGGGTTTCAACCACACGCCCTACTCTCTCTTCTCCCTCAAGTGTTTGCTCGTGAATGATCGGTTCATGCACCTCTTCGATCTCCCCTTGCGTATGCCCAAAGCCCCAATAGCGACTAATACGACGCGATTGCGCTTCAAGGGAATTGACCGGAAAACTCTCATACGACCGTCCCCCTGGATGAGACACAAAATAGGTAAAGCCCCCCAGTGAGCGTTGGTTCCACGTATCGACAATATCAAATACCAACGGAGCATCAATCCCAATCGTCGGATGCAATGCTGACCACGGTTGCCATGCACGGTAACGTACCCCTGAGACGTATTCCCCCTCAATACCCGTAGCAATTAAGGGAACTTTCACCCCATTACAGGTCATGATGTGGCGTTCGGAGACGAAATCTTTGACTTTCACTTGAACCCGTTCCAACGACGAATCGACATAACGGGCTGTCCCTTGCGAGCTGGATTCTTCGCCCAATACGTGCCATGGCTCAATCGCTGCGCGCAATTCACACTGGACTCCCGCAATTTTGGTCATCCCATACAAAGGAAATCGAAATTCAAAGAACGGATCAAACCAACTGTTCTCAAACGCATACCCCTCACTGCGTAAAAACGCCACGATGTCATTAATGTCTTCTCTGACATAGTGTTCAATCAAAAATTTATCGTGCAATTGGGTACCCCATCGAACCAATTTATGGCGATAGGGCTTACGCCAAAACAGTGAGACCAAGGTACGTACCAAGAGCATCTGCATCAACGACATTTGGGCGTGAGGCGGCATCTCAAAGCCTCTCAATTCCAAAATTCCCAATCGTCCCGTTGAGGAATCGGGGGAGTAGAGTTTATCGATACAAAACTCACTGCGGTGGGTGTTCCCTGTCAAATCGGTCAACATATGGCGGAACAAGCGATCGGTCAACCAAAACGGCACCTCTTCCCCCTGAGGAATTTGAGAAAACGCAATCTCTAACTCGTACAAATTTTCCAATCGCCCCTCATCGACGCGTGGTGCTTGCGACGTTGGGCCAATAAACGCCCCCGAAAAAAGATACGATAAACTTGGATGGTGTTGCCAAAAGGTGACCAACGAACGCAACAGTTCGGGTTTACGCAACAAAGGGCTATCGGCAGGAGTTAATCCTCCGATGGTGACGTGATTTCCGCCCCCTGTCCCCCCTTGTTTCCCATCGGTCATAAATTTCAATGTCCCTAAGCGTGATTGGTGCGCTTCATCATACAACGTAGTAATGAGACTGCTCAAATCGCCCCAATTCGACGTAGGGTGAATATTCACCTCAATAACCCCCGGATCGGGAGTGACCCGCATCCGCTCGATGCGTAAATCATGCGGAGGTTCATACCCTTCAATCATTACCGCCATATCCAACGCTTCGGCGGTCTCTTCGATGGAGGCAATCAAATCCAAAAAGGCTTCGGTATCGGTAATTGGAGGCAAAAAGATAAAGAGTTTTTTCTCCCGTATCTCAATGCTTAACGCCGTACGGACAAATACTTCATAATCGGGATTCTCTTTGGTCGCTAGGGTCACTTTGGAAGCGCGTGCTTTGACCTCATCGTGATAATCTCCCAGCGAAGGAAATGCCCCAAAAAGATCCGGTTCAAAGGTTTGTTCCAACTCCACATGGGGTTTATGGGTAAGGGAATCCAGTGGTAAACGTAACCCCACAGGAGAGGTACCAGCGGCTAAAAAGAGTTGTGGACGGCGAAACTCCCATCGACAGGTGATCCATCGCGTTGTCCCCCAATTCAGCGGCAATACAAATCCTGCGGGTGTATCAATCCCATGGGAAAGTTGTTCTGCCAAGGCACGACGTTCTAGGGAATCTTTGAGGGTTGCTTTGAGGGGATCAACATCCACCGGTAGAAGAGACTCATGCAACAATGCCACGAGAGGATCGTTATAAGCATCATGAATGTTTTGGTCACTGATCCCTAAATTGAGACACAACATGGATAAAAATGCCCGCGCCTCTTTGGGGGTATATTCAAAGGTTTGATCCAAACTTGCCAATAAATCGGGATTTTTCCAGATGGGTTGACCATCTTTGCGCCAAATAATGGTTGACATCCATCGAGGCAATGGCTCCCCAGGGTACCATTTCCCCTGCGCGTGATGCAACAATCCCCCTTTCCCAAAACTATTGAGCAATCGGCGGGAGAGGACATTGGCACGTTCACGCTTATGCTCCCCATCGGCTGCGGTGTTCCACTGCTCTGATTCCATATCATCCACCGAAACAAACGTAGGTTCTCCCCCCATCGTCATACGGACATCGTTTTGAAGCAACTCTTCATCCACTTGATACCCAAGAGCATCAATCGCTTCCCATTGCTCTTGGCGATAAGGTTTGGTCACACGGGGAGATTCAAACACACGGGTGACCGTATTGGAGTAGGTAAACTCTACTTCACACTTATCCATCCCCCCCTCAACGGGTGCGGCACTTTCGGGATTAGGGGTACACGCAAGGGGGATATGCCCCTCTGCTGCGAAAAGTCCACTGGTTGAATCCAACCCAATCCACCCCGCACCAGGGATATACACCTCCGTCCATGCGTGCAAATCGGTAAAATCTTCCGCCGGACCACTGGGACCATCCAACGATGCCACATCAGAGGAAAGCTGTACCAAATACCCCGAGACAAACCGTGCTGCAAGTCCCAAATGACGCAATACTTGGACAAACAACCACGCAAAATCGCGACAGGATCCCAATTTATTCCCCAACGTCACTTCACACGTCTGAACCCCCGGTTCCATACGGATCGTATAATTGAGGTAGGTGTGTACCGCCATATTTAACTCAACCAAAAAATCGTTAATGTTTTTTTTACGCACATCCAATGTTTTAATAAAATGTCGTAGTTGTTTCCCATTTTCGGTGATTTCCAAATAGGGAGAAAGCTCTTTTTTGAGCTCTTTTTTGTATCTAAACGGAAAATGACTGGCATACTCTTCGACAAAAAAGTCAAAGGGGTTTATGCTCACCAACTCCGCTAACACTTCTACCTCAATGGCTAATTCTGTGGTTTTTTCCGGAAAAACGATCCGCGCCAAATAGTTCCCAAAAGGGTCTTGTTGCCAATTCAAAAAATGGTTGTCGGGTTTAATGTTCAGTGAATACGCCTCAATAGGGGTTCGACTGTGGGGAGCAGGACGCAAACGGATCACATGAGGTGAAAGATTAATGGGTTTATCAAAAGCATAATGGGTTTTATGAGAGAGGACAACTTTCAGTGACATCGTAATTCCTTATTCAAGTTTATGGGCAAGGATAGCACAAATCTCTCTAAAAAAACGACCCTTTAAGGGTGGAATCAAACTTTTTTCCCCTCCCTTGGAGGATATGAAACCAAATACCGTTTCACCACAAAAATCGACACTCCTAACCTATGTTATAATACCCTTCCTTTTATCGCTAAAAAATACCCACCACCAAGGAGCAAAGATGCGTTATGGCACCGTTGATTTTAACCACAAAACGATTTTAATTACAGGGGGAGCGGGATTTATTGGCTCCAATTTGGCCTTTTATTTTCAGGAAAATTTCCCCTTTGCGCGGGTGGTCATTTTGGATCTCTTTCGCTCCAATAAAACGTTATCCAATGGCAATCTTAAAAGTTTTGGTCACTTTAAAAATCTCATCGGATTTACGGGAGATGTGATTAGCGGCGATATTAATAACAAAACCCTCTTATCGGATTTAGCATCGCGCTACCGTTTTGATTATATCTATCACGAAGCCGCCATTTCCGATACGACGGCATTGGAACAAGATTTGATGATCCAAACCAATCTCAATGCGTTTGGGGATTTACTGGATATTGCCGTAGCGCATGGTGCGAACATGATCTACGCCTCTTCGGGAGCGACCTATGGAGATGCCCCCTCACCGCAACGGGTGGGAGTGGAAGCACCCCAAAACGTGTACGGTTTTTCCAAGCTGATGATGGATCATCTTGCGGCGAAATACATCCAAAAATACACTCACATCAGTATCGTGGGATTGCGCTATTTTAACGTTTATGGGGCAAGAGAATTTTTCAAAAACAAAACCGCATCAATGGTGATTCAGTTTGGTCATCAACTCCTTGCGGGGAAAAATCCCACGTTGTTTGAAAACTCCGATAAAATCGTGCGCGATTTTATCTACATTGAAGACATTATCCAAGCCAATATTCTCGCCGCTTCCCCCAAAGAATCGGGAGTCTTTAACGTCGGGACGGGAAAAGCTCGTTCGTTTCAATCGATGGTAGACATTCTCCAAGAAACATTGGGAACGACGTTTACGTGTGCGTATATCCCCAATCCGTACGTAGGACGGTACCAATTTCACACCGAAGCCGATATTCAAACGACCCAAGAGATTTTAGGCTATGCTCCCCGTTTTACCTTTGAAGAGGGGATCAAGGCGTATACGCCAACCATTAAAAAGGTATTTGAAGAGGAATGTTCATGATGTCACTGCGTCACTCCCACCCCAAAATTTTGGTGATCGGGGACATGATGATCGACCACTATTTGTGGGGAGCGTGCGAACGTATCTCCCCTGAAGCTCCCGTTCAAGTGGTCGATATTGCCCGTGAAACGACCGTTTTGGGGGGTGCGGGAAATGTGATCCATAATCTGGTTGCGTTGGGGGCAAACGTCTGCGTTTCCAGCGTCATAGGGGACGATGAGATTGGGGATGAACTGCGGACGATGCTCTCAACATTGGGTGTCTCTCATGAGGGGCTTATCCTCCAAGAAGGGCGCAAAACCTCCAAAAAAAGCCGTATTGTCGCCTCCAGTCAACAAATTCTCCGGTATGACCGTGAGTCCAAAGACCCCATATCGGACACTTCCGCCCAAGCGGTGGTAGCGTATGCAACACAGATTATGGGAGCGTGTGACATCATTATCCTCTCTGATTATGGCAAAGGGGTCTTAACCCCCATCGTGACCCAAGGGGTTATCCAAACCGCCAAAGCGTTGGGTAAAAAAGTGTTGGTCGACCCCAAAGGGAAAGACTACACCAAATACCACGGTGCCTATCTTCTCACCCCCAACAAAAAAGAGGCCTCCGAAGCGACGGGAATGGCGATAGTGGATGATGCTTCGCTTCATGAGGCGTTATTGCACCTCAAACACACCTGCGATCTGGCGTGTTCGATGATCACCCTCTCAGAAGATGGTATCGCCGTTGATGATGGCACCATGCGCCGCTTTCCGACCGTTGCCAAAGAGGTGTTTGATGTCACGGGGGCGGGAGATACGGTCATTGCCTCCCTTTCGTTTGCCCTGAGTTCGGGGATGCGAATGGATGAAGCGATCCCCTTTGCCAATCGCGCGGCTGCAGTCGTAGTGGGAAAAATCGGTTCGGCTACGGTCACCCTTGATGAGATCGATGAGTATGAAGCGTCGTTGCACCAAAGCGATTCGCGCGCCCATCTCAAAACCTACGGCGAAATTTTCGAGATTGTCACCCGATTAAAAGGGAAAAATAAATGGATCGTCTTTACCAATGGGTGTTTTGATATTTTGCACGTAGGGCATGTCAAATACTTGCAAGAGGCGAAAAGTTACGGTGATGTCCTCATCGTGGGGCTTAATACCGACCGCTCAGTCAAAGTCCTCAAAGGTTCCAGCAGACCCGTTAATACCCAAGAAGACCGTGCCTATATTCTGGGGGCATTGGAGGCGGTCGATTATGTGGTGCTGTTTGATGATGAAACCCCGTATGAACTCATCAAAGGGATTTCCCCCGATATTTTGGTCAAAGGGGGCGATTATGAGGGTAAAACGGTCGTCGGTGCCGAATTTTCGGGTGAATTACGACTGGTCACCTTTGTCGATGGGAAAAGTACCACTGCCACCATTGAGCGGATTAGCGCAACGGCCACGTGCTAAGGAGAGGGGTTCTTTTTTTTAATCCCCCATTGGCTACAATAGTGCCACTCACAAAGACGATGCGTATAAGGTGAAATAATGAATGAAAATGGGTTGACAGATTTTTTTTGGGATGATTTACTTAGCTTTATCAAGGAAAAAAAGGTCATTCCTATTTTGGGATCCGATATTTCGATGGTGGAATATGAGGGGAAATTCAGCCCTTTTCAAGATTTAATCCTCGAACAAATTGGAAATGAACGATACCGTTCCAAGCGGGTCGCCCGTTTTATTCACATCGCTCAAAATATCGAAGTCGCTCTCCCTGAAGCGTTAAAAAAATTGGCAAAAATCACCGATTTTTCGGTTTACGGCACCTTCGGGGTCGATGATCTGCTCACTCAAGCCCTCGATGAGATTCGCTATAATGGGCGAAAAGTGACCCAATCGATCGCGTTTAGTCCCGAAGCCATTAACATTGATCTTCCTAAAATCACCACCGATGCTACGGTCTACCATTTTTTTGGAAAAGCTCAAAGTACCGATTCGGAGTGTGGTCTCAACGACGAAGACATCATGGAGTTTATCCTCGCTTTTCCCAATACCCAGACCCAAAATCTCACCCTCAAACTCCAAGAGAGTCATCTGCTGTTTTTGGGATGTGGGGAGGGGGATTGGCTGTTGCCTTTTTTGATCCGCATTGCCAAAAATACGCGTCTTTCAGGTGTTCGTCCCAAACGGCAAGAGTTTATTGTCAACCAAAATCTCCTTACCAATGCCTGTTTAACCCGTTGGTTTCGGTATTTTAATCCCGAATTTTCCCCCATTATTTCGATGGATCCACTCGCCTTTATCGATGAATTGGAACGTCGATGGAGTATAAACAATGATGCGTTTATTGCCGATACGGCTACGACACTCCCCCCTTCCAATCGTGTTTCAAACCCCATCGAGATACCTGAACATAATTATATTTTTATCAGTTACGATGGGGATGATCGTAGTGTTGCGTTGCGTCTTTCCCAACAACTTCGCGATTATGGGATTCCCACATGGGTCGATGTTGAGGGGGGGATTTCGATGGGGGAAAATTTCCGCAAAAAATTCACCGAAGCGATTTTAAAATGCAAACTTTTTCTCCCCATCATCTCCGCTACGGCGTTGGGTACGGATGAGGGGTACTTCATCGAAGAGTGGGCGGTTGCCAAAGAGCGGAATAAAAAAATTCGGGGGAATGTTTTTGTCATCCCTCTTCTTATCGATGGTTCGCCGGTAAGTTCCATCGATAACGAATTTGGGAGTAATACCAGTGTGTGCAAGATGGGGTCATTGGAGACCCTTTTGACGCAAGGACAACTTGAAGAGATTAAAACCGCATTTGAAAAACGGGGAGGGGTGAGCGTATGATAACGACCGATCGTTTGGATAAAAATACCCCATGGCCGGGATTGCTGGCATTTACCGAAGCCACGCGTGAATTTTTCCATGGACGGGAAGAGGAGAGTGATGATCTCTCTCGATTGGTACGACTGTATCGTTTGACCGTACTTTTTGGGGAATCGGGATTAGGGAAAACTTCACTCCTTAAAGCGGGATTATTTCCTATTTTACGGGAGTACGAATTTTTGCCCCTTTATGTTCGGATCAATTATCATGAGAAAGCTCAACCCCTCATCGAACAACTGTGGGAAGTGATGGCACGAGGGTGTGAAGAAGAGGGGATTGCGATTGCTCCCAAACGCCCTGACCAAACGGTGTGGGAGTATCTCCATCAAGAGACATTCATTTTGACCAATGTCCGCGATCAAGTGATCACGCCGGTGTTTGTCTTGGATCAATTTGAAGAACTCTTTACCCGAGGGCAAGATTCCCCCGCAACGCAACGTTTTATTAATGACTTGGGCGATTTGATCGAAAATCGTGTCCCTCTCTCCACCAAAGAGGCGTTAAATAACGATTTTGATCTGATCGACACCTTCGATCTCAAAACCCAAAAAATCAAAGTTATTTTGAGTTTTCGGGAAGATTATCTCCCCAATTTTGAATCGCTCAAAGGGGTCATCCGCGATATTTTTCAAAACAGTTACCGCCTCACCCCCATGAATGGTCAGGTCGCTAAATCTGCCATTTTAGCCAGTGCATCGCATCTCATGTCGATGGAGACCGCTGAAAAAATTGTCCGAGTCATCGCCCAGACCAAAAGTGTCACCATTCAACCCTTAGAAAAAATAGAGGTCGTGCCTGCGTTATTGAGCCTTTTTTGCCAAGGACTTAATGAATACCGTATCCAAAACAACCAACCCCTTATCCTCCCCGAACAGGTCTCCGAAACGGTAC
The DNA here is from genome assembly GCA_036170115.1 of Sulfuricurvum sp. Lineage (GTDB taxonomy): Bacteria > Campylobacterota > Campylobacteria > Campylobacterales > Sulfurimonadaceae > Sulfuricurvum. Next base: position 2,019 of record JAVHOQ010000061.1, on the reverse strand, counting down.
GAGAGACCATCTTGGACGATTTTTACCACCATGCTTTAGAGGGAATTTCAGGCAATATCCACGCGCTCATCGAAGAGGAACTTATCGATGGGGGTGGGTATCGAAAAAGTTACCCAAAATCGGATGCCACAGAAGAATACCACGTCAGTTCCAATGATATTGACCGGCTTATCACCCGACGATTGTTGCAAAAAATAGAGCGTTACGGTGCCACACACATCGAATTAGCCCACGATGTTTTAACCAAAACGGTTAAAGAAAATCGGAATAAACGGCGTATCCTTGAAGCCAAACACAAAGAAGAGGTGCAACTCTCTCACCAACGGTTTTTGATGCGGATTGCTTTTTTTATCATCTTTATTTTGGTCGCTTCGTTGGGATATTCGGCATGGTCGATTCATGTCCAAAAACGGATGTGGCACCGATTGAGACTCAAAAACCAAGAACTCATCGACAATCGCAATTTGTTGTGGGAAAAAAATCAAGCCTTAGAAAAAAGTCAAACGCACGATGCGCAACAAACTCTTTTGCTTCAAGCCAAAAATGGGGAACTCCAAAACGCACTCACGACCGTGGAAAAAGCCAAACAAGAGACCCTCCAAGCCAATCATCGTCTCGAAGAGCAAAAAGCTATTTTGGTCGAGGAACAACGCAAACTCTTGGCACTGGAAGCCAAAAATCATGAACAAAACACTATTCTGGCACGACAAAACCATGATCTCAATAACAGCAATACCCAACTCAATGAGGCGATGGACGATTTAAGCGACTTTGCAACGCGCGTTGATCTTATCAATCGCCAGTTTTATGACTATGCTCTCCCTGATGTGGAACGTTTAGCAGCACAGAAAAAAATCACGATTATGGAGCAAACAAAAAAAAGCTATTTGGGACTGTCATTATTGATTCTCAAAAGTCCTACCCTCAGTGATGCGCAACGACAAGCGTGGTTTGATAAACTTCCTACCTTAAGTGACAGTGCCATTATGGCGTTGTACGAAAAATTGGATCAAGAGACACAATCCATCCCTATGAGTCAAACGAAGCTACCCTTACCCAAATCTTCCACCCTCTCGCTGGAGAATGTCAACGAGCTTTTAAGCCAAACCGAAAAACGTCTTGAGGGGCAAAACCCCTCTCAAGAGAGTTTCACCCAAGGTATTGAGATGGCAAAAACCATCTTAACCCAACTCAAACCCCTCGATCCTACGATCCAAGAACGGTGTTATGTAATTTTGGCACGCTACAGTAAAGAGGTGGGACATTTGGATCAATCCATCCTCTATCAAGCCAAATTGGTGCAACGGTATCAACAAGCGTATGAACAAAATCCTACCGATGCCCAAGCCAAAAGTAAACTTGCCATGGCATTGGGAACCATGTCGTGGTATTTTCTCCTCAATCACAATTTTACCAAAGCTTCCGATACGGCATTGTTGGCACTCAAACTCTCCGCAGGACAAAATATCCTCAAAGCCAATTTAGCCCATGCCTTGTTATTTCACGGTCATGATGCCCAAGCCGAACAAATTTACCGTGACAATCAGTATAAAATGGTAGGTGACACCCAAAAATTTAGTGATGAAGTTCTCGGCGATTTTAAAGAGATGCAAAAATACGGTCTCCCGACACAGCCTATGAAAAAAATTGAGCAGATGTATAAGAAATAACACCAGAGATTGTGGAGATGATCCGCAATCTCTAGCCCCTGAATTAAGGGTGGAGAGAGTAGGTTAGATGGGTGCTATCCGATGCGCTTACGCTCCCCTCAAGGTTAAGCGTTAATGTTTTGCTGCCACTGGTATAGACTAAATGATCATAATGACCTGTTGTCGCGGTCGTTGTAAGATCTTGATTGGTTACACTCCAACTACCCCCTGCCGTATTGTAAGTAGACTGACCAGTATCCAGTGTCCACCCTCCTGTATACAAGTTATTTAAAATACTTCCGCTATCTCCAAAAATAGTAACTGACCTTACGCAGTAAATAATTTTTTCGGGATAAGCGTGGTATAAATT
>JAVHOQ010000060.1:0-14005 GCA_036170115.1 Sulfuricurvum sp. | reverse complement strand
AGCAGCTGATTTGTAATCAGCAGGCCCGGGGTTCAAGTCCTCGTGCCGGCACCATACACGAAATCGGAATTTTATCAGTGTTAGACCAGATACGGCCGTGGTGAGATACTCAAGTGGCCAACGAGGGCAGACTGTAAATCTGCTGATTTTTATCTTCGAAGGTTCGAATCCTTCTCTCACCACCATCTGCGGGAATAGCTCAGTTGGCTAGAGCGTCAGCCTTCCAAGCTGAATGTCGCGAGTTCGAGTCTCGTTTCCCGCTCCACTGGGAGCTGAAGTATACATTTCATAATAACTACTTCATCATTACCTTAAAACGTAAAATAGTTTTTAAGCTTCCAAAATAAAATCATTATTGTTTATATGCTCACGTGGCTCAGGGGTAGAGCACTTCCTTGGTAAGGAAGAGGTCGGCGGTTCAAATCCGCTCGTGAGCTCCAGTATAACGCAATAATTTTTTTGAAAGCTTGAAAGCTATTTTAGCTATTTTTAGGTATAATTCCATTTTCGTTTATAATATTAAGTCGGAGGACACTATGGCAAAAGAAAAGTTTACGCGTACTAAACCACACTGTAACATCGGTACAATTGGTCACGTTGACCACGGTAAAACTACATTGACCGCAGCAATTACCGCTGTTTTGGCAACTAAAACAGGCGCAAAATTCATGGATTACGATCAAATTGATAATGCACCTGAAGAGCGTGAGCGCGGTATTACGATCGCTACTTCACACGTTGAGTACGAAACTGAAAATCGTCACTATGCACACGTTGACTGTCCAGGTCACGCCGACTATGTTAAAAACATGATTACGGGTGCTGCTCAAATGGATGGCGCGATTCTTGTTGTTTCTGCAGCGGATGGCCCAATGCCACAAACTCGTGAGCATATCCTTCTTTCTCGTCAAGTAGGTGTTCCTTACATCGTTGTTTTCATGAACAAAGAAGATTTGGTTGATGATGAAGAACTTCTTGAACTCGTTGAGATGGAAATTCGTGAGCTTTTAGATATGTATGATTTCCCTGGTGATGATACTCCTATCGTTGCAGGTTCTGCTTATCAAGCACTTGAAGAAGCGAAAAAAGGTGTTATCGGTGATTGGGCTGCTAAAATCATTAAATTGATGGATGAAGTGGATCGTTATATCCCTCAACCAATCCGTGAAACAGAAAGAGATTTCTTGATGCCTGTAGAGGATGTTTTCTCTATCTCTGGTCGTGGAACCGTTGTTACAGGTCGTATCGAGCGTGGTACTATCAAAATTGGTGAAACTATCGAAATCGTTGGTATCCGTGATACACAAACAACAACCGTAACCGGTGTTGAAATGTTCCACAAAGAGATGGAAATGGGTGAAGCTGGCGATAACTGTGGTGTATTGCTTCGTGGAATCAAAAAAGAAGATGTTGAGCGTGGTCAAGTTCTTTGTAAGCCTAAATCAATTACTCCTCATACAAAATTTGAGGCTGAGATTTACGTATTGAGCAAAGAAGAGGGTGGCCGTCATACTCCATTCTTCAGTAACTACCGCCCACAATTCTACGTTCGTACAACTGACTGTACAGGTGCTATCACCTTACAAGAAGGTACTGAAATGGTTATGCCTGGGGATAACGTTAAAATTGTTGCTGAACTAATCCATCCAATCGCGATGGAAGAGGGTACCCGTTTTGCTATCCGTGAAGGTGGTCGTACTGTAGGCGCTGGGGTTGTTTCTAAAATCCTTGCATAATTTTTCCCAACCTTAGGGTTGGATTATAGGGGTAAAAATGCGCGAAAATATCCATTTAGCTTGTGAAAAGTGTACACGTCGTAACTATCACACGACTAAAAACAAAAAAACTCACACTGAAAAATTTTCAGTCAAAAAGTTTTGTAAATTTTGTCGTGAGCACACGATTCATAAAGAAGCAAAACTTTAATATCAGTTCCCTCTTCGGAGGGTTTTTTTATAGGTCAGTAGCTCCAATGGTAGAGCGCCGGATTCCAAATCCGATGGTTGCGGGTTCGAATCCCCCCTGGCCTGCCACACCCATTTTTAACTAATGGTGCCTGAGGGCTTTATTGGTTTTAAATGTCCTAAGGATAAGATAATGAAAAACAGTGTTACTCATACGTTTCGACAAGCAAAGTCGGAGATTGCAAAAGTTATTTTTCCAACAAAGCCACAAGTTAAACAGGCTTTTTTTGCTGTTCTTATTGTTGTTAGTGTGGTTGTTTTGTTTTTAGCATTGGTAGATTTTATTATGTCTGCTACTGTTTCAGCAATTTTGAGTTAAGGGGAAAAATATGGCACATCTTTGGTACTCAATTCAAACCTATTCAGGTAGCGAGCGTAGTGTAAAATCGGCTATTGTGAATATGATTGCTGAAAATCGTCTTGAAGATGTCATTACCGAGGTAATCGTCCCTACAGAAGATGTTATTGAAGTAAAAAATGGAAAAAAGAAAATTTCTGAGCGTTCTCTTTACTCTGGATATGTTTTTGCTTTGATGGATTTAAGTGTTGATTTGCAACACCGTATTCAATCTCTTCCTCGCGTAGCGGGTTTTATCGGTGAATCGAATAAACCTACCCCGTTGAGTGATCGGGACATTGCGGTCATTTTAGATCGTGTGACCAACCGTTCAGCTCCTAAGCCGAAAGTGTTTTTTGATAGTGGAGAGATGGTTCGTATTGTTGATGGACCATTCGCTAACTTTACGGGTACGGTTGATGAATATGATCTTGAGCATGGTACATTGAAACTCAATGTCTCTATCTTCGGTCGTAGTACCCCTGTGGACATCTCGTACACACAAGTCGAAAAAATTATTTAATCTCAAAAAAAGGAAGCACAAATGGCAAAGAAAATTACGGGCTACATCAAGCTACAAGTTAATGCGGGCGCTGCAAATCCAGCCCCTCCGGTTGGACCAGCATTGGGTCAACGTGGTGTTAACATCATGGAATTTTGTAAGGCGTTCAACGAGCGTACAAAAGATAAGGCAGGTTTTAAACTTCCTGTTGTTATTACCGTGTACGCAGACAAAACGTTCTCTTTCATCACGAAACAACCCCCAGCTTCTGCCCTCATTATGAGAGCAGCAGGTCTTAAAAAAGGGACAGATAATCCGATGAAAAATAAAGTGGGTAAAATCACTAAAGCGCAATTGATGGAAATCGTTAAGCAAAAAATTCAAGATATGAATACGGATGATGTTGATGCAGCTGCATTGACCATTGCGGGTTCATGCCGTTCAATGGGTGTTGATATTATCGACTAAGCTATTCTCGTCAAAGAGGATAAGATATTGCGTACTCTTCGACCGCAAAGAGGTTAAACCTTGCGGCAGATTCTATTAATGGAGAATTAAAATGGCTGGAAAACGTTACAAACAGCTTAGTGAAAAAGTTGATATGGCAAAAAGCTATTCCGTAGTTGAAGCTTCTGGATTTATTTCAGAACTTAAATCGGCAAAATTTGACGAAACCGTTGAAATTGCTTTGAACTTAAATGTCGATCCTCGTCATGCGGACCAAATGATTCGTGGTGCGGTAGTGCTTCCTCACGGTACGGGTAAAGTGGTTCGTGTTGCGGTTTTTGCTAAAGGGGTTAAAGCCGATGAAGCAAGAGCAGCAGGTGCAGACATTGTTGGAACCGATGATTTGGTTGAGCAAATCAAAGCAGGAAATATTAACTTTGATATCGTTGTTGCTGCCCCTGATTGTATGGGTCTTGTTGGTCAAGTAGGACGTATCCTAGGGCCTAAAGGGATGATGCCAAATCCTAAAACAGGAACCGTTACTGCTGATGTTGCAAAAGCAGTGGGTAACGTTAAAGGCGGTCAAGTTAATTTCCGTGTTGACAAAAAAGGGAATATTCACGCAGGTATTGGTAAAGTAAGTTTTGATGCGGATAAAATTGCGGAAAACATCAAAGCATTTGTCGGTGCAATCAACCGTGCGAAACCTTCAACGGCGAAAGGTCGTTACATCAAAAATGCAGCACTTTCATTAACCATGAGTCCTGCAATTAAGTTCGACATCCAAGAACTTTTAGATATCCGTTAAGGGTATCGCCTATCAATCTTTATCTTATGGGCTGAAGACAGTAGGGGGTGAAAACCTTAATCGGAACCATTCCGCCCCGCTTGAAGTTGTTATGTCTGGAAAGGAGAAATAATGAATAAAACACAAAAAACTGAGATCGTTAATGCGCTAACCGAAGAGTTTGCAACGGCTAAAGCAGTAGTTATGTGTGATTATCGTGGTTTGACTGTGAGCAATCTTGAGTCACTTCGTAAAATTGCTCGTGGAAAAGAGACGAAAGTTCAAGTGGTCAAAAATACCCTTGCAACCATCGCTCTTTCAAACGCGGGTATGAGTGGTGTTGATATCGTTGATACGAATATCTTTATCTGGAGTGATGACGCGATTGCTGCGGCAAAAACGGTTGTTGAATTTGCAAAAGAGAATGATAAATTCTCTCTTCGCACCGCATACATTGATGGTCAAGCAGCGGATGAAGCAAAAGTTCGTGCGTTTGCTACCTTGCCAGGACGTGAAGAGTTGCTTGGAATGTTGGCATCCGTTTGGATGGGACCTGTTCGTAACTTTACCATTGGTCTTGATGCACTTAGACGTAAAAAAGAAGAAGAAGCGGCGTAATCCCCTCTTCAAATCGCCGATATTACTATCGGCATAAAATTATAATTCCTACAGGAGAATACTATGGCTGTAACAAAAGAAGATGTTCTTGAGTTTATCTCAAACTTGTCTGTTCTTGAGCTTTCTGAGCTTGTAAAAGAATTTGAAGAAAAATTTGGTGTATCTGCTCAACCCGTAGCAGTAGCTGGTGCTGCCGTTGCCGCAGTTGAAGTAGAAGAGCAAACTGAATTTGACGTTATCCTTAAAGACGCGGGTGATAAAAAAATCAACGTTATTAAAGTAGTACGTGCAATGACAGGTCTTGGTCTTAAAGAGGCTAAAGATGCGGTTGAAGGTGCACCTACAACCATCAAAGAAGGTATCTCTAAACAAGATGCTGAAGCAGCGAAAAAAGAGCTTGAAGAAGCGGGTGCTGCGGTCGAAATCAAATAATCATTTGATGCTTGGAGGCACTTGCCTCCATACTATTCAGGGCGCTTTTCCGAATTGATTTTTTCATTTCGGAAGAGTGCCCATCCGTCGTTATAGGGTTGGGGATGCTCAACTTTTAGACTTTACACTTTACCTCCCTACTTACAGGGATCAAAAATTTCGATTGAGGTAGCCTAATGTTAAATACTCTTCACTCTGGAAACCGCTTGCGCGTTGATTTCGCGAAAACCCCCCAACAAATTGAAGTTCCAAACCTTTTACAACTTCAACAAAGTTCGTATGAATCCTTTTTGATGCTCGATCAAAAAGATCGCACCAAAAGTGGTATTGAGCGTGTATTCCGATCAGCTTTCCCTATTCATGACACCCAAAATCGTCTTTCATTAGAGTATTTTGGTTCTGAAGTAGGTCGTCCTAAGTACACCGTGCGTGAATGTATGGAGCGTGGATTAACCTATTCTGTCTCTCTCCGCATGAAAACCCGTTTGATGATTTGGGATCGTGATGAAAACACCAAAGAGAAAATGGGTGTCAAAGACATTAAAGAACAAACTATTTTTATTCGTGATATCCCTTTAATGACCGATCGTACCTCCTTTGTTATCAACGGGGTTGAGCGGGTTGTCGTAAACCAATTGCACCGTTCACCGGGGGTTATTTTCAAAGAAGAAGAGTCAACCACTGCCGGAAGCAAAATGATTTTTACCGGTCAAATTATCCCTGACCGTGGTTCATGGCTCTATTTTGAGTACGATCCCAAAGATATTTTGTACATGCGTATCAACAAACGCCGTAAAGTACCCGTGACGATTATGTTCCGTGCTTTGGGTTACAGCAAACAAGATATTTTGAAAATGTTCTACCCTCTCCAAAAAATTCGTTTGGAAGATAACAAATGTTTGATGGATTTTGATCCGGAACATTTCGCGGGTCGTCTTGATTATGACCTTATTGATGCAGAGGGGAAACTCTTGGTTGCAGCAGGTAAGCGTCTCTCTACCAAAAAAGCAGAGAAAATGATTGCCGATGGGGTCAAAGCGATCCAATACCCGATTGAAACGTTGATTGAACGTCATTTGGCGGAGCCGATCATCGATAGTATGACGGGTGAAGTGATGTTTGATACCATGACCCCTTTGGATGAGACCAAGTTGAAAAAAATGGTTGATGCGGGTGTGTCAGAATTCATTATCGCCAATGACCTAGCTGAGGGGCATGATAGCTCGATCATTAATGCCTTTATCGCCGATGTTGATTCTTTAAAACTCTTAAAACAAACCGAAAACATCGAAGACGAAAATGATCTTGCAGCAATTCGTATCTATAAAGTGATGCGTCCGGGGGAACCTGTTACCAAAGAAGTGGCCAAAGTATTTGTCAATCAACTCTTTTTTGATCCAGAGCGTTACGATTTGACCCGCGTTGGTCGTATGAAAATGAACCATAAATTGGGATTAAATACCCCTGTGTATGTGACCGTTTTGACCAATGAAGATATTATTAATACCGTTAAATACGTCATTAAAGTCAAAAATGGACAAGGTCACATCGATGATCGTGACCACTTGGGTAACCGACGTATCCGTTCGATCGGAGAGTTATTGGGTAATGAGTTACACAACGGTCTTGTGAAAATGCAAAAAGCGATCAAAGATAAACTCTCCACCATGAGTGGTCCAACGACAGAGCTTATGCCTCATGATTTGATCAACTCCAAAATGATCACCTCGACCATCATGGAGTTTTTCAGTGGCGGGCAATTGTCTCAGTTTATGGATCAAACCAATCCGCTTTCGGAAGTAACGCACAAACGTCGTCTCTCCGCACTCGGAGAGGGTGGTCTTGTCAAAGAGCGTGCCGGATTTGAAGTGCGTGACGTTCACCCGACGCATTATGGTCGTATCTGTCCGATTGAGACCCCTGAGGGACAAAACATCGGTTTGATCAATACCTTGGCGACCTACTCAAAAGTCAATGAGCATGGATTTATCGAAGCTCCCTATAACGTGGTTAACGAGGGAATTGTTACCGATGAAGTAGTCTATTTAACCGCAACCCAAGAAGAGGGAAAAATTATCGCCGCAGCATCAAGCCGTTTGGGTGAGAATGGAACCTTTATGGATGATTTGGTTGAAATTCGTAAAGACGGCGAAGTGATGCTCAAATCACCCAAAGAGTGTGAATTGCGCGATTTAACTCCCCACATGGTCGTTGGGGTTGCGGGAAGCTTGATCCCCTTCTTGGAACACGATGATGCGAACCGTGCGTTGATGGGATCGAATATGCAACGTCAAGCCGTCCCTTTGCTTCGCCCACAAGCCCCTATGGTAGGAACGGGGGTTGAAAAACTGGTCGCTCGTGATTCATGGGAGTGTGTTAAAGCCCAACGCAGTGGTATTATCGAAAAAGTCGATAGCAAACATATCTATGTGATGGGTGAAGATGAAGAGGGGACGTTTATCGATTATTATCCTTTGGAAAAAAATCTTCGTACCAACCAAAACACCTGCTTTATGCAAAAACCGATCGTTAAAGAGGGTCAAGCGGTTCATAAAGGGCAAATTATCGCCGATGGTCCAAACATGGATCAAGGGGAGTTGGCATTGGGGATCAATGCGTTGGTTGCCTTTACCCCATGGAACGGATACAACTACGAAGATGCGATCGTTATGTCAGAGCGGATGATTCGTGAAGATGCGTTCACCTCAGTGCATATTTATGAAAAAGAGGCAGAAGCCCGCGAACTCAAACACGGTGTGGAAGAGATCACGCGTGATATTCCTAACGTACGGGATGATGAACTCTCTCATCTGGATGAGAGTGGTATTGTTAAAATCGGTATGTACGTTAAAGGGGGGATGATCCTTGTGGGGAAAGTCTCTCCTAAAGGGGAAGTTAAACCCACTCCCGAAGAGCGATTGTTACGCGCTATCTTCGGGGAAAAAGCGGGTCACGTGGTGAACAAATCACTCTACTGCGCCCAAAGTATGGAAGGGGTGGTCGTTGACATTAAAGTCTTCACCAAAAAAGGATACGACAAAGATCCTCGTACCCTCGAATTGGAAAAACACGAACGTGATGAGTTAGAGCGCGAACATTATGACCGCTTGTTGATGATCGATAAAGAGGAGATGTTACGTATCGCCTCGTTGTTGACCAAACACCCCCTTCGTGGAGCGGTCACGATCAATGGTCATGAATACGGTGCAGGGGAAATTGTCAATGGTGAGGATCTCAAAGAGGTAAACCGTTTTGCGATGAATACCATTGTTAAAGCGTACAGCGACGATGTGCAAGAAAAATACAACCAAACCAAAAATCATTTCCAAAAAGAGAAGAAAAAATTCCGTGATGAACACGAAGAGAAACTCTCTATCTTGGAAAAAGATGACATCCTCCCCAATGGTGTGGTGAAATTGGTTAAAGTGTACATTGCGACCAAACGTAAACTCAAAGTTGGGGATAAAATGGCGGGTCGTCACGGGAACAAAGGTATCGTTTCGATCATCGTTCCTCAAGTCGATATGCCTTACATGGCCAATGGCCGTACGGTTGATGTCTGTTTGAATCCGCTTGGGGTTCCCTCACGTATGAACATCGGACAAGTGTTGGAAATGCACCTTGGGATGGTGGGACGTGAATTGGGTCTTCAAATCCAAGACATTTTTGACACTAAACAAAAAGAGTTTATCCAAGAACTTCGTACCAAAATGATCACCATTGCCGATATAGCCAGTCTTATGGATGCGGCTACGGCGATTGGGGTGATGGACGATGCGACATTGCTTGCGTATGCACGTGATTGGGCGCAAGGGGTGAAATTTGCTACCCCTATTTTCGAAGGAGTCACTGAAGCAGAATTTGGTAAATTGTTTGAATTGGCCAAACTCGACAGCGACGGAAAAATGGAGCTGTACGATGGTAAAACAGGGGAAAAACTTAAAGAGCGCGTGAATGTGGGATATATGTATGTCTTAAAACTGCACCATCTTGTCGATGAAAAAGTGCATGCCCGTTCTACTGGACCATACTCTCTTGTTACGCAACAACCCGTTGGTGGTAAAGCCCTCTTTGGTGGACAACGTTTTGGAGAGATGGAGGTTTGGGCGCTTGAAGCGTACGGTGCTTCTGCCGTTCTTAAAGAGATGTTGACCATTAAATCCGATGATGTTGATGGTCGTGTTCGTGCCTATAAAGCGATTACCAAAGGGGAGAGTGTACCACCATCTGGTATCCCAGAGACCCTATTTGTATTAACCAAAGAGCTTCAAGCCCTTGCGCTTGATGTTGAGATTTTTGACGAGGTAAATGACAATGAGTAAAATAGTACCAATTACTGTAGTGGATGAAACTCGTCCTACGGACATCAAACAATTGCAATTTCGTCTTGCAAGCCCTGAGAAGATCCTTTCATGGAGTCACGGGGAGGTAAAAAAACCTGAAACGATCAACTACCGTACCCTTAAACCGGAACGTGATGGATTGTTTTGTGCCAAAATTTTTGGACCCGTACGTGACTATGAGTGTTTGTGTGGAAAATACAAAAAGATGCGTTACAAAGGGGTGGTGTGTGAAAAATGTGGCGTTGAAGTCACCTCTTCCAACGTCCGTCGTAACCGCATGGGGCATATCGATTTGGTCACTCCTGTCGCACACATTTGGTATGTAAGCTCGCTTCCAAGCCGTATTGGTACGTTGTTAGGGGTCAAAATGAAAGACCTTGAACGCGTATTGTATTACGAAGCGTACATCGTTAAAAGTGGTGGCGAAGCGTGTTACGATGGTGCGCAAACCTCTGCCGTTTTGAAATACGATGTTCTCAATGAAGAGCAATACCGTACGTTGGTACAACGGTATGGTGAAAGCGGTTTTGTGGCAGAGATGGGGGGGCAAGCGGTTCGTGACCTTTTGGATGAATTAGACTTGGTGGATTTGTTCTCGTCGCTTAAAGAAGAGGTGCAAAAAACCAATTCCGAAGCCAAACGTAAAACCATTGTCAAACGTCTTAAAGTGATTGAATCTTTCTTGAACTCGGGAAATAATCCTGCATGGATGATGTTGACTGTATTGCCGGTGCTTCCCCCTGAACTTCGCCCTTTGGTCAGTCTTGATGGGGGTAAATTTGCAGTATCGGATGTCAATGACCTTTATCGTCGTGTTATCAACCGTAACCAACGTCTTAAACGTTTGATTGAACTTGAAGCTCCTGAAATTATCGTCCGTAACGAAAAACGGATGTTGCAAGAGGCAGTCGATGCGTTATTTGACAACGGTCGTCGTGCCAATGCGGTTAAAGGGGCAAACAAACGTCCTCTTAAATCACTTTCGGAGATTATTAAAGGGAAACAAGGGCGTTTCCGTCAAAATCTTCTCGGAAAACGGGTTGACTTTTCAGGACGTTCGGTTATCGTTGTTGGCCCTAATTTGCGTATGGATCAATGTGGATTGCCCAAACAAATGGCATTGGAACTGTTCAAACCCCATTTGATTGCCAAACTCGAAGACAAAGGGTACGCAACGACCGTGAAAGCGGCGAAAAAAATGATCGAAGAAAAAACCAATGAAGTGTGGGAGTGTTTAGCAGAGATCGTTGATGGGTATCCGATTATGCTTAACCGTGCGCCAACATTGCACAAACTCTCCATCCAAGCGTTTCATCCGAAACTCATTGATGGGAAAGCGATTCAATTGCATCCGCTCGTGTGTGCGGCGTTTAATGCCGACTTCGATGGTGACCAAATGGCGGTGCATATCCCTCTTAGTGCCGAAGCGATTGCAGAGTGTAAAGTATTGATGCTCTCTTCTATGAACATCTTGCTTCCTGCATCGGGTAAAGCGATTGCTACCCCCTCACAAGATATGGTCTTGGGGCTGTATTACCTCTCATTGGAAAAAAATGAGGTGAAAGGTTCCAATAAACTTTTCAGCTGTGTTGATGAGATTATGATTGCCCTAGAACATAAAGCCCTTGATTTACACGCCAAAGTACGTACTCGTGTCGATGGTCATATTATCCATACGACTGCTGGACGGATGATTTTTAAATCGATTCTTCCTGAGTTCGTTCCGGTTGAGTTGTGGAACGTCACGATGAAGAAGAAAAACATCAATGCCATCGTTGACCATGTCAATAAATATGGTGGGATTGCCATTACCGCAGGATTCTTGGATGACCTTAAAGATTTAGGATTTAAATACGCGACTGCGGCGGGGGTCTCTATTTCCATCGCGGATATTATTATCCCTGAAATGAAAGCGGGATTGATTATCGCCTCTAAAAATCGGGTTAAAGAGATCCAAAAACAGTTTGAAGCAGGTCTTTTGACGGAACAAGAACGGTATAATAAAATCATTGACGTGTGGACCGATACCAACAATACCGTAGCCAGTGGGATGATGGATTTGGTCAAAAAAGATAAAGATGGATTTAACTCTATCTTTATGATGGCAGACTCTGGAGCGCGGGGTTCTGCTGCTCAAATCCGTCAGTTGGCAGGTATGCGGGGATTGATGGCAAAACCGGATGGTTCGATCATCGAAACGCCGATTATCTCCAACTTTAAAGAGGGTCTAAACGTCCTTGAGTACTTTATCTCGACCCACGGTGCCCGTAAAGGTCTTGCGGATACCGCACTTAAAACAGCGAATGCGGGATATCTGACCCGTAAATTGGTTGACGTTGCTCAAAATGTAAAAATTGTTGAACACGATTGTGGAACGCACGAAGGGGTTGAATTAACCGACATTTCGGTGGGTAATGAATTGATCGAGCCATTGGAAGATCGTATTTATGGTCGTGTATTAGCAGAAGATGCGATTGATCCTATTACCAATGAAATTTTGTATCCTGAGGGTACCTTGATCGATGAGATCAAAGCCGCTAAAATCGCTGAAGCAGAGATTCGTGCGGTGCATATCCGTACGGCAACGACGTGTAAATCCGTAGATGGGGTGTGTGCCTTGTGTTATGGTCTTAACCTTGGTAGTGGTGGTATTGTTCAACGCGGTGAAGCGGTTGGTATTTTGGCAGCGCAATCCATTGGGGAACCAGGGACTCAGTTGACCCTTCGTACCTTCCACGTGGGGGGAACGGCATCAAGTACCCGTGAAGAGCGTCAAGTTGTCGCTACCAAAGAAGGGTTTATCCGTTATTACAACATGAAAACCTATCTCTCCAAAGAGGGAAAATACATTGTTGCTAACCGTCGTAATGCGGCTATTTTGTTAGTTGAACCTAAAATCAAAGCCCCTTTTACAGGACGTATTGAGATCCAAACCATTCACGATGAAGTCATTGTGAGTATCAAAAGTGAAACCCAAACACAACGCTATACCTTACGTAAAAATGAGGTCGCCAAGCCTAATGAACTTGCTGGAGTCAGTGGTAAAATCGAAGGTAAATTCTATCTTCCGTACGAAACAGGAGCTATGGTCGTCGAAGATGAATCGATTGTAGAGACCATTCGTGATGGATGGAATATCCCTAACCGTATCCCATACGCTTCTGAGATTCAAGTCAAAGATGGCGCACCTGTCACGCAAAAGATTTTCGCTAAAGAAAAAGGGATAGTAAAATACTATCTTCTCAAAGGGGATTATTTAGAGCGTCATTATGAGATTGTTAAAGGGTATAGTGTTGAGATTAAAGGGCTATTTGCTGTCGTGGTGGATGCGGATAATCATGAAGCAGCGCGTCACTACATCGCGCGCGGATCGTTGATTGAAGTGAATGACAACGAAATGGTGAAATCCGATACGTTGATTGCTAAACCTCAAAAAGAGGAGTCGGTTGTGATTGCGGAATGGGATCCCTACTCCAATCCGATTATTTCAGAAACCAATGGGGTTATTACCTTTGAAGACATTATCCCAGGGGTGACTGCATCCGAACAATTTGATGAATTGACTGGTAAAACCCGTTTGATGATCAATGAGTATGTTGCACCGGAATACAAACCAACCATCGTGTTGGCATCCCATGATGGAAGTATTATCCGTTACTCGGTTGAACCAAAAACCGCTATTTTCGCTCAAGACCGTGCGGAAGTAAAAGTAGCAGATGTATTGGCAAGAACGCCTAAAGCACTTCAAAAATCACGCGATATTACTGGGGGTCTTCCTCGGGTTTCTGAATTGTTTGAAGCACGCAAACCCAAAGAGGTTGCATTGATTGCAGAGCTTGATGGGGTAGTGAGTTTTGGTAAACCGCTTCGTGGTAAAGAGCGTATCTTGATTACCAGTGAAAACGGTATGGTCAAAGAGTATTTTGTCGATAAAAGTTTGACTGCGATGGTTCATACGGGTGAGTTTGTTCACTCTGGGGAACCGTTGACCGATGGATTACACAGTTCTCATGAGATTTTACGTGTCTCTGGGGTTAAAGCTCTTTATCACTATTTGGTCAGTGAAGTTCAACAAGTTTACCGCCGTCAAGGGGTTAATATTGCCGATAAGCACATTGAGGTTATCTTTACCCAAATGTTGCGACAAATTAAAATCCTCCGTTCAGGGGATACGAAATTTATTGAGGGTGATGTTGCTTCTAAAGTGCAGTTCAAAGCGGAAAATGAAAAAATTCTCCGTTTGGGTGGAGAACCTGCTATCGCAGAACCGTATCTTGTGGGTATTACCCGTGCAGCGGTGAGTGCAGATTCGATTATCTCCGCTGCATCTTTCCAAGATACGACCAAAGTATTGACCGAAGCTGCCGTTGCTGCTAAAATTGATGATTTGACCGATCTTAAAGAAAACGTTATTATTGGTCGTACTATTCCTGTGGGAACCGGTATTTATAAAAATCAAACGATTATGTTCAACGAATAATTTCTCTCCCTCTCGGGAGGGAATCTTCTTTTTCTTTTTTTATTATAATGCTCCCTTTTTTCAAGACCAGTAAAACAAGATTTTTAATTCCACCT
>JAVHOQ010000059.1:0-14206 GCA_036170115.1 Sulfuricurvum sp. | reverse complement strand
GCCCCCCCCTGTACGTCCGATGATAGAGCCTTTGAGGACATGGTTAAATCCCCCACGCACCAACACACACTCTTCGTCATTAAAATAGTGTACTTGGGTATCGACCAAATAGGGGGAGAGCTTTTGGGTAAAGAAAAGACGCTTTAACGCCTCGTGAATCTCTCCTTTGATGCTTTTGATCCGTTGAGAGAGACGTGCAATCTCCTCATCTTTGGATTCCAAAAAATTGCCCACGCCATCAAAATAGCCATCCATCTCGGTAAAAAACTCTGGAATTTGGATCGTTTGCATCCATTCGCCAATCAATCCTGTGGGCTGAGTGTGACGCAATGTCCGAAAATAACGGACGACTTTAATCAGTTCAAACAACTCTTCAAAGCGCAAAATCCCTTGCTTCTTGAGATGGTTGATGATCCCCTCCCACGCGATGGTTTTGGGAGGGGCGTTAAATTCCAACCCATCCAACGCCTCAATAAAGCGAAAATGACGCTCTTGATCCCCCTCCATCACAATGGTTTGAGGACGGGAAAAAAAGGAGGCTAACCGTTGTATATGGGGTAAAAGGTCGAGCTTGCCAAAAAGTTGTACCAAGCTGTCCGAAAGCTTCTCCATTAGTAACGCACACTCATTTGGTTCCTCGAAGCTGATAGGTCAGATCCCCTGCGGCAAATCCGACGATCACATCCTTCGTATAAGTTGTTAGTACTGTGTCATCTTTGATAATATCAATCACATCCCCATTACGGTGAATTTTATCGGCTAAAATAAGGTTATACCGCCCAAATTCTCCCGCAAAATCGATGGCTACGGGTTCTTCTCCTGCACGCCAAACGGGCAAAATAACCAGCTCATCGATCCCCTCAAAACAGCTCACAAAGGCTTCAAGGTTGTCAATCGTCCGTGAATATTTATGGGGTTGCCAAATAGCCACGATTTTATCAAATTTTTTGAGCGTTGCGTACGTTTGAAGCGATTGCATGGTCGCTTTGATCTCCGTTGGATGGTGCGCGTAATCATCGATAATGACCCGATCGGAACCTTTGAAAATCACCTCAAAACGTTTTTTGATCCCTTTGAAATGGAGTAAATTCGCCCGAATGGCAGCGACACTCATCGTTTGTACCGCGGCTAAAATGGCTAACGCGGCATCCATGGCGATGTGTTCTCCAAATCCCCACACCTCAAATTCTCCCATATTTTTGAGGGTAAAACGGGTATAAGGTTCATCATCGATCAAAATATAGGTGATGTTATGAATGTCCTGTGAGGGGTACAGACGGATCGCATCACACGTCAAGGTTGCCATAAATGGATCCTCAGCATTGATCACGCGCAAAGGTGCCATCTCGACAAAACGGCGATAGGCATCATGAAACTCTTCGATATTGTGGTGATAGTGTTCCATATGCTCGGGTTCTGCATTGGTGACCATGGCGCAAAAGGGATTGGAATTGAGAAAACTCCCATCGCTCTCATCGGCTTCAAAAAGCATCACATCGGTACTCCCATCATAACGGACATTGGAACCAAAATCTTTGGATTCTGCCCCAATAATGGCACTGCCACTCATGATCGAGGCCAAAATCGCCGTCGTCGTACTTTTACCATGCGCGCCGCATACCGCGTATACTTTTTTCTCTTTGAGGATACGGTTAAGGGCATCGCGACGATGAAGCACCGTAATCCCACGATCTTTGGCTTCGACCACCTCCACATTCGTATCCCGAATAATCGCGGAATGGATCACCAAATCACACCCTTGCGGGATATTAGCCGCATCATGACCGATAAAAACGGTAATCCCCCGATCCATCAAACGTTGCGTAATATGGGTCGCTTTCATGTCTGAACCGCTTACCTCATGACCACTAAAACGCATATATTTGGCTAATCCTGAAATACCAATGCCACCAATCCCGATAAAATGGATTTTCATTTTTTCTCCTCGTTTTTTATGATTTTACCTTACGTATAAAACGTTATTTTTTAGTCTAAGTCTCATTGGAATTCCAAAATTATCGTTAACACAATAGACTCCCCTCACTCCCGCGAAGGCAGGAGTCTAGCTGGATTCCCGCCTTCGCGGGAATGACGAATCCAACTTCTTGTTCAAATGGAATTTTTTTAGCGGAGCAATAGCGTTCTATATCCTCATCTTTTTCATAAAAAGGGTCACATTTTCCACGTAATTCCATAAAACTAGCGTCTAAGTATCGCTCATCCGCATTGAGAATTTTTTCAATTTGTCCCATAAATTCTCGGTATTTTTCATTAATGTGACACAATTTATCAATGGTTTGATAATCCAAATTTCGATAGGTCGATTGAAAAAGAATTTGACTCTCAAAGGGATTGGCATGAAGTTTAATAACCCCAATTCCAAACGCATTATTAAGCCGTTCCATCTCTTCTTTGAGATAATCAGCAATCTCAAATGCCACTAAATAACCACGATTTGCCCAACTGGAATTGGATACCGCTTGAAAATAACATTTTTTTAACTCCGTATCGGTGCTAATCTCTTTTTTAAGCTCATACGAAACGATCTCGCACGAATCTTTTTTTTCCAATGTTTTGAGTAATTTGGCACTAACATCACTTTTTAATTGGACAAACTTAACCCCAACAATATCGGGATGCGCCCATTTTTGAGTATCGTCTTTGCTACTTTTGGACTCTTCATGAAGAATAGTTTTGGCATAAATCCCTTCATTCTTGAGATAACTGACGAATAGAGGATGCAAATCTCGCTCGGCGAAACCAGCTTTTTTCTCTTTTTTATTCTCAATTTTGGTCTCAATTTCCCCAGTGAACACCCCACTTTTGGTCAAATAATAGCGATATGATCGACCCTCTTTTATTCGTCCAATACGGGTATCATTTTTACGGATAAACTCACCCAATTGTGCTGAGACCGACGCATCTAATGTTAATCCACGGCTCTCATATAAATGATTTTTTACAATATACTGAGTAACTTCATCATATCCCATCGGCTGATTGGCACCCGATAGAGCTACGAGAACCGCTTCTTTAATAGTCATAAAAACACCTTTTAATCGTTACTCAACCGACTGCGTAAACACACTGATATAAAATTTCCCGCCTGCTTGCACCGCATCCATATCAACATACTCATCAATAAAGGTCTCAAAAGGGATATCACCATCACACGCACGTCGATGAATTTTCATCGCTTCATTAAATGCTTCATCCTCACTCAATCCTCCAAGGACTTCAAAGAGTGCGCTGGCATCCGAAAAACTTCCTGCACTGTAATGTTCAATAGCGTATTCATACAAAGCACGGAGGGTGGCGAAATCTTGTACTTCTTCCATATTTAAACGCTCTAAATTTTCCAATGCGTTAGTGAGTCGTTCCAGTGCCAAATCGAGAATATTGGCATAATACGCCATCAGAGTATCTTCATCAAACACTTCATGCGCTTGTGCTTCAAGGAGATACAACGATGCGATGTCCCCTTGCGTTTGGGCGTGATAGATTTTGGCTTTTAGTTCTTCCATGCAAGTGCCTCCTTTAGGCGATTAAGGGCTTCAATTGTTTTGTTGGTCTCTTCGACTAAGGCAATACGGATATAACCCATTCCCGGATTTTCCCCATTGTCGTCGGTTCGGGCTAAAAATTCTCCCGGTAAGACTTTAAGATTATACTCACGATAGAGTCGTTGGGTAAATTCAAGGGCATTGTCCACTTTTAACCACAGATAAAACGTAGCATCCGAGGTGGAAATCCCCAATATCTCTTGGGCAGCTTTAAAATTTTGGGCGTAAATTTTACGGGATTGCTCCACGTGGTACTCATCGCTCCATGCCATGGCAGCAGCAGCTTGAAGGGGAAGAGGAGAAGCGCACCCCACGTAAGTACGATACTGCCCGTATTTTTGGAGTATGGTCGCATCACCTGCAATGAATCCGCTGCGCAATCCTGGGGCGGATGAGCGTTTGGAGATCGAATTAATCACCAACACATTTTTAAACGCGCTATTCCCCACATGAAGGGATGCTTCCAAGAGAGAAGGGACTTTGTGCGCCGTGTAAATTTCACTGTAACACTCATCATTGATAAGACAAAAATCGTGCTTGAGGGCAAGTTTTACCCACTCCCCTAACTCCGCAAGGGTCAATACCGATCCCGTAGGATTGTTGGGAAAGTTGAGAATTACCAAATCACATTGGGACAATTGTTCCTCATCGATTAGCGGTTTAAAGCCATTTTCGTGCGTTAAGTTAAGATGAAGTACTTTAGCACGCGAAGCAATCGCCGCACCCTCATAAATCTGATAAAACGGATTGGTATACGCCATCACCGCGTCTGATCTATCAAACAAATAAAATTGGGGAAAGTTAAACAAAACTTCTCGGGTTCCAAAAGTACTCATAAGCTCTTTGGGTTGCAATGTGACCCCAAACCGACGTGCAACAAACGCGCGCATCGATTCATTGAGATACGCTTCACCGGCTGTTTTAGGGTAATAACGAAGCTCTTCAGAGTGTTTACACAGCGATTTTTGGATAAACGCAGGGGTGGTAAATTGGGGTTCACCAATGGTCAAGACAAGGGGCGAATGGCTGGTATTAGGGAGAATTCCTTCCAGCAACACGGCAAGTTTTTCAAAAGGGTAGGGTTCAAAGTGCACGGGACAATCTTTACGGTGAAATTTAAATAACCTATATTATAGCGTCCAAATCCTGTATTTAAATACTCCCTCTACATATCCGTTTACAAATGAATATAAATGGCATCAAACCCCCTAAAATAGGGACTTCTAAAAAAAATATTACACATTCGTATCAAAACGCTTGACAAAGGTGGGGGGGAAAGTGGTATACTTCCGCCATATTTCTTAAGGAGTCTTACATGATGAAAATCGTTTCTGCTATGCTTTTAGCTGCTATGTTTATTGGTTGCGGTCAATCTGCAAAAACTGAGGCAGCACCTGCTGCAACTGAAGAAGCTGCACCTGCTGCTGAAGCAACACCTGCTGCTGACGCTGCTGCACCTGCTGCTGACGCTGCTGCACCTGCTGCTGACGCTGCTGACGCTGCTGCACCTGCTGCTGACGCTGCTGCTACTCCTGCTAAATAAGTTTAGCTTGAGTCGCTTAGTTTCGTGCTTCGGCGCGGAGCTAATTTTAAAAACTCCCCTTTTTTAACATTCTTTACTTTTTATTCTTCAGTTAGTTAACATCAAAAAAGTTGTATTGTGTCCTAATATTAATCGTTAGGAGTATGTATCATGAAATTTTTTATCCCGTTTTTATCGTCTCTTCTTTTATTGGGGTGTAGTCAAGAGTCCAATACCCCTAAAACGTCTCTCCCTGATCCCTCAACCCAAGTAGTAGCGCAGACCACCTCCACGCCAGCGCAACAAGAAGCACCCGTGGCACCACCTGCTGATGCAGCATCTCTTTTTGGCCAACAATGTGCCTCGTGCCATGGAGCAAAAGGGGAAAAAATGGCACTGGGAAAATCACAGATTATTGCCAACCTCACCCAAG
Source organism: Sulfuricurvum sp. (assembly GCA_036170115.1). Classification (GTDB taxonomy): domain Bacteria; phylum Campylobacterota; class Campylobacteria; order Campylobacterales; family Sulfurimonadaceae; genus Sulfuricurvum. The sequence goes on along the minus strand of JAVHOQ010000059.1, from coordinate 8,688 downwards.
AGCAAATCACACAAGCACTCAAAGGGTATCAAGCAAAAAGTTATGGAAAAGAGATGAAAGCCATTATGGAGGGGAAAGCTAAAGGGCTTAATGATGAGCAAATCAAGCTATTGTCTGCCTATATCCCAGGGCGTTAACCCCGTTTTGGTAATCCAAATTTTTGGGTTATCAACTCCCCTTCTTCATTAAAAAAAAGATAATAGAGTTTATCTTTGGTCACACTTAACCCTACCAAAAAGCGTAATGCCAAATTGGCTTGCAGCGATGCGATGTGCATCACCATGGGAGCAGCAATTCCAGCAGGGGTTTTTTGGGTGATTTTAAAAAGATCACGAAAGGATGCACCCTCAAAAAAACACACTTGTCCATTAAACGCTTCCACCGATCCATACACCCACGGGATATTTTTTTCAATGGCATAGTCATTAATGGTCGCACGAGAGGGGAGATTATCGGTCGCATCAAGTATTACATCAACCACACACCCCTTTTGGATGAACGCGTCAAAATCGCACGTATGGGCAATCACGTTGACATACGGGCATCGTGATTGAATGACCGATGCACACACCTGCGATTTAAATTTCCCCTCATCACCGCTTTTAAACGCGATTTGACGATGGATATTATGGACACTGACCGTATCAAAATCGACGATGTGAATCTCTCCAATCCCCGATGATCCCAAAGCAAATGCCAAAGAGGAACCCAATCCACCACTGCCAATGATAGCAATACGTTTGGATTGGAGAATCTGTTGCTTCTCCTCCCCCCAAAGCTGTACTTGACGGTGAAAATAGTGCATCATCCCTTTTTACCCCGTGAACGTTTTTGAATCGCCTCGTTAAATCCCCACCCTTTTTTTGCGTCATACAAAACGGTAGGATCCAAATCCACGATGAGCAACTCTTCACTGCTGCCTAAATTGGTTTCCACTTCCCCAAAAGGAGTGACCATCATGGAATCACCATAAAATTTCCACGTATACTGATCATCCCCATATTCCCCAACACGATTCGCGCGAAGAATATAACAATTGTGCGTAAAAGCACGCATTTTAATCAACTCCCGCCAACGATTATGGGAGCCAAACGTCGATGCACTGGGGATCAAAACCACATCCACATTTTTACTCGTAATGGCCTCCCAAAGAGGATCAAAATGGAGTTCAAATCCCCCCATGATTGCAAATTTTAGCCCATTCATCGAAAAAATCATTGGCGATTTTATCTTTTGAATAGGATTGGCAAAAAATTGCTCTTCATTCCAATGGGAATAATTAATCAAAAACTGTTGCGGATAATAATGAATACTTTCAGGGGTGATTTTAGCAATCACTTTGGTACATTCCCCTTTTTTGACCATAACCAAAGGGGCGATAAATACCATGGTGTATTTCACCGCAAGCATTTTTAACACCTCAATTTGATGATGCGTTTGTTCCCCAATCATCGAGACGGGGGTTTTAATCAATTCTCTAAAAAAAGGGTTAAGGACATATTCTCCCAAGAGCATGAGAGAAGCTCCCCCCTCATGCGCGGCTTTGGTGTAATTTTCCAACACCTCTCCCCCCATCCCGATGGAAGGGAGTTGTACAATCGCGCAACGCATTAATGCTCCTGATTTTTAATAATTTGGATCTGCAATTGCGCCTCTTCAAGCATCTTTTCGGCATCTTTGAGTTCACTCATCCCCTGCTGGTAGGCTTTGAGACTCTCATCCATGGGCAAAGCGGGATCCATGAGTTTTTCTAAAATGGCTTTTGCCTTGCTTATTCGCAGCTCAAAACTTACGGTTTCTTCCATAACGCATCCTTTACGTAGTGTTCAATTTTATCAATTTCGACCAAAAACGCATCATGACCATAATCACTGGGGATAGGGATATAGGTCACATTCTCTTTTCCTATCGATTCCAGGGTAGAGGCAATCATCTCCATCTCTTGGGGGATAAACAGTAAATCACTCTCAAAACTGATCAAATAAAGGTTGGCACGCACCCGATGCAATGCCTCTTCAAGCGAATCAAATCCTCGTGAAAGGTCATAAATATTAATCGCTTTGGTGATGTAGAGATAACTTAATGGATCGAACCATTTGGTAAAGTTGTACCCATTGTACTCCAAGTAGGATTCCACTTGAAATTTTCCAAACAATTCAAATAATCCATCATTGCGTTTATACTCACGCCCAAATTTTCGATCCATCGACTGGGGGGATAAAAAGCTAATATGCCCCGCCATACGACCAATCGCCATCCCACTTAATCCCGTTTCACGGATGATTTTGGGGTCGTAATACCCATTTTTAAATTCAGGATCTTTTAAAATCGCCTCTTGCGCCACTTTATTAAACGCAATTGCCCACGGTTGCGTCGCGTAGGTGGTTGCCATCGCAATAATGTTTTTGGCAAAATTGGGAAAAAAGACCCCAAACGCCAACGCTTGCATCCCCCCCATCGATCCCCCAATAATGGCATGGACACTGTGAATCCCCAAACGGTCAAATAAAATGCGCTGTGCTTTGACCATATCCAAAATGGTCACTACGGGAAATTTATACCGATAGGGTTCAGTGTAGGGATAACGGGGAGACATGGGTCCTGTTGAGCCAAAACAACTTCCAATCACATTGGTACAGATCACGAAAAAATGATCGGTATCGACCGCTTTCCCCTGACCTATGAGTCCATCCCACCAACCTGCTTTGTTGTCCCCCTCATACGTCCCTGCCGCATGATGAGACCCTGTAAGGGCATGGCAAATCACAACGACATTGTCTTTTGCTTCGTTTAAAACTCCATACGTTTCATAAACGATGTCGTAGGGTTCCAAAATCCGCCCACTCTCTAAATAGAGCGGATTGGTAAAATGTTCTGTGTGCGTGTGAAGATGTAACATACTACCCTTTACGCTTCAAGTGCCACTTTTAAATCAGCGATCAAATCATCACAATCTTCCAGTCCAACACTTAAACGGATTAATCCTGCACTTACCCCTGCTTTTTTTAATTCTTCAGGACTAAGTTGCTGATGCGTTGTCGAGGCAGAGTGATTGATAATTGATTTACTATCACCAATATTGGCGACGATCGAGAAAATCTCGACATTATCTAACACTTTTTTCGCCGTTTCAAAGTTTTCTACCTCAAAACTGAGCAGTCCGCTCGCACCTTTGGTAAGGTATTTTTGTGCATTAGCATAGCTTTTATCACTTTGGAGCAACGGATAGTTCACTTTTTTAACACGAGGATGATTCTCAAGCCACTGAGCAATTTGTAACGCACTTTGAGAATGTTGTTTCATTCGTAAGGATAATGTCTCAACTCCCTGAATAAACAACCACGCGTTAAATGGGCTTAATACCGCACCCGTATCGCGCATTAAGACCATTCTGGTTCTAAAGGTAAATAAAATACCGCTTACCACTGAATCAGCAAATACCAATCCATGATAACTCACTTCCGGTGCATTAAAATCGGGATAACGGACATTTCCTTTGATTTTTTCCGCAAGATTTTTTCGCTCAACGATCAATCCACCGATGGCAAGTCCCTGCCCTGTCGTATATTTACTTGCACTGTGCACCACAACATCCACACCCAATAATAACGGCTGACATAACATAGGGGTTGCTACCGTATTATCAACGATGGTGACAATGTTGTATTTGTTGGCGATAGCAATCAGTGCATCAAAATTGGGGACATCGATACTAGGGTTGGTAATACTCTCAAAAAAGAGACATTTGGTATGGTCATCCACCAACGCTTCGATGGCATCAGGTGAGTGAATATCGAAAAAACGGGCTTCAATCCCCAATCGTTTTAAGGTTTGAGAAAAAAGCGTCACTGTTCCGCCATAAAGTTGGTTAGCAACGATAATATTATCTCCCGCTTGGGCAACATTGAGGATGCTGTAAAATATCGCACTCATACCACTGCTCACCGCCAATGCACCGCTTCCCCCTTCTAAAACAGCAAATCGTTTTTCCAAAACGGCGGTGGTAGGATTACCTACTCGGGTATAGACGTTGTCCGTTCCCTGTTCAAGATTAAAACTACTTGCAGCAAAATCAGTACTCCCAAAATCAAATGCCGTACTCATGTACATTGGCACTGCCATGGTTCGTTGGGTATCTTTATCGTATCCTGCGTGTAACGCTTGTGTTTGTAATTGCATACTATTCCTTTATTGACCGTCATTCCCACGAAGGCGGGAATCCAGCTTATATTTTTATTGGTTTATATCGCCACCCTTGAAGGTGATTCAAGATTCTTTACATTAAAAAGAGCTAGATTCCCGCCTTCGCGGGAATGACGACGATAATTATACGTGATAATTTGGTGCCTCTTGGGTAATGATAACATCATGAACATGAGACTCTTTAAGCCCTGCACTGGTGATCTCCACAAACTCGGCTTTATCCCAAAACATCTCAATGGTCTCAGAACCACAATATCCCATCGACGCGCGAAGTCCCCCCATCATTTGGTGGACGACCGCTGCGATGCTTCCACGATACGGAACACGCCCCTCTATCCCCTCGGGGACAAGTTTATCCGCAGCCGTTCCTTCTTGGAAATAACGATCCGTTGATCCTTTGGTCATTGCCCCAATGGAACCCATACCACGGTACGATTTGTACTGACGACCTTGGTACATGATCGTATCCCCCGGTGATTCTTCGGTTCCTGCCAACAATGATCCTGCCATAATAACACTTGCCCCTACAGCGAGGGCTTTGGCGATGTCTCCTGAATAACGGATTCCCCCATCGGCAATGATCGGCACGCCATGCGCTCGTCCTACAGCCGAACACTCATCAATTGCCGAAATTTGAGGAACCCCAACCCCAGCAACGATACGCGTCGTACAGATGGAACCCGGCCCAATACCCACTTTAACCCCATCAGCACCCGCTTCAATGAGTGCCAACGTCGCTTCTCCCGTTGCCACATTCCCTGCGATAATATCGACGTTCATGGCGCGTTTAATCGCTTTGACCGTATCAATAATCCCTTTGGAGTGACCATGGGCTGAATCCAGTACAAGGACATCAACCCCCGCATCGACTAACGCTTTGGCACGATCCAATTGCCCTACCCCAATGGCAGCACCCACACGTAAACGACCAAAATCGTCTTTGTTGGCATGGGGATATTCGATCCGTTTTTTGATGTCTTTGATGGTCACTAACCCTTTGAGCATCCCTTTATCATCGATAATGGGGAGCTTTTCGATCTTATTGACGTGCATCATTTGCTCCGCATCCGCCAAAGTAATCCCTGCTTTTGCGGTAATTAAGGGCATGGGAGTCATCACGTTCATCACCAATTTGGTTAAATCTTTTTCAAAACGCATATCTCGGTTGGTTAAAATACCCAACAAGTGATTGTTCTCATCGACAACAGGGACACCGGAGATTTTAAACTCATTCATCAACGCTTCCGCATCGGTCAACGTGGCGTTGGGAAGGACAAAAATAGGATCAATGATGATACCACTTTCAGACTTTTTCACTTTTTTGATCTGTTTAACTTGGGTTTCAATGTCCATATTTTTATGAATAATACCAATTCCCCCCAAATGTGCCATGGCAATGGCAGCACGGTATTCCGTGACCGTATCCATCGCCGCTGAGACCATGGGGATGTTGAGAGGGATGTTGCGCGTTAACATGGTTTGTAAACTGACTTCTCTGGGAAGCACTTCCGAATACTTTGGGATGAGCAAAACATCTTCAAAAGTGAGTGCACGTTTACGAATATTCATTGGGTTATCCTTTTCGTTTGAGTTGAGATTCGAGACTTAATGCCCCATTAAATAAGGTTTGTTCTTGATAAGCAGCTGCTACCAATTGCAAACCAACCGGCATCCCATTTTCTGCGCGATCCACAGGGAGCGAAAGGGCGGGAAGCCCTGCTAGATTGACCGAAATGGTATAAATATCACTGAGATACATCTCAAGCGGATCACTCAATGCCCCAAATTCGTACGCCGTAGAGGGGGCAACGGGGGTGAGGATGAGATCCACCTCCTCAAAAATCTTGGTATATTCTGCTTGAATGAGGGTGCGTACTTTTTGAGCTTTCACATAATACGCATCGTAATAGCCCGAAGAGAGGACGAAATTGCCCAACATAATCCGACGTTGTACCTCTTTCCCAAATCCTGATGAACGGGTTTTAAGGAAGGTATCTTTAAGATTGTCCCCCTCAACGCGATTACCATACCGAATCCCATCGTAACGGGCAAGGTTGGTCGTAGCTTCTGCTGTTGCGGTAATATAATACGCTGAAATATCGTATTTGGGATCCATCAACGATTTTTCGACAATCGTATGCCCCGCTTCTTTGAGCGCTTCAACCGCTTTGGCGTACCCTTTACGAATATCCGCGGAAGCATCTTTGATATACTCAGGGAAAATAGCGATGGTCAGCTTGACCGTAGGATCGAGCTTATCGCTCACTTTTCCCTCATTACGTGGAGAACTGGTGGAGTCTTTGGGGTCATACCCTTGGATCATATCGTACAAAATGGCGGCATCTTCAACGTTTTGGGTCATAGGGCCAATTTGATCCAGTGAGCTGGCATACGCCCCCAACCCATAACGGCTCACCCGTCCGTAGGTGGGTTTCATCCCCACAATCCCACAAAAAGCAGCGGGTTGACGAATCGATCCCCCCGTATCACTCCCCAATGCCGCAATGGCAAGCCCAGCCGCAACAACCGCAGCCGATCCCCCCGAACTTCCACCGGGGACACAGTTATGATTATGGGGATTGAGGGTTTTGCCATAACAACTGCTCTCAGTGGTCGAACCCATCGCAAACTCATCCATATTGGTACGACCAAAAGGGCTGCATCCATGGGCTAAAAGTTTTTCAATAACGGTTGCGTTATACGGAGCCACATAGCCTTGAAGAATCTTGGAGCCACTGGTGACCGACCACCCTTTGACTTGAATATTATCTTTGATGGCAATGGGGATCCCCTCACCCACATTGTTCACATCAATGTACCCATTTAACTGGGGATACGCTTCAATCTTAGCTTTGAGTTCGTCTTTAAGTGCGCTAAGTTCCTCTTTGGAGAGGGTCAATGCATCTTTGAGTGTAATCATACCGATTCCTTTTTCTTCTTTGCTTGTTTTACCATCATAATCCCCAACGCAATTACAACAAAAATAGCACCAATGGTTTCGATAACAAAACTCATCGGTACGGGTTGCGACACATCAACCATTACGCAACGACCTTCGCACAACGCACACATAGGGTCTCTTCATCTACACTATGGTATTTCCAACAACGGGGACATTTGGCTTTGGTTGCTTTGGCGACGTTAAAGAGGTGTCCCTCAATCTCAAAGGTTCCTAAAACATCGCTCAATTCGCACCCGCACCATTTGGAAATGACCAAATACTCTTCCATATCCTCTTTTTTGAAGGCTTTAGAGAGGGTCGTGGAGATAACCAATTCAAGGGTGTTTTTAATCACTTTTTCTTTTTTGAGACCATCAACGATTTCATTGAAAGCAGCACGAATGGCTTTGGCACGCTCCTCTTCCCACGTACTCTCAACGGGATCAATGGAGGCATACACCACATCAAAAATATCGTTTGCTGACCCTTTTAAAATAGCGGGGGCATTGGCAAAAATTTCATCCGCGGTATAGGTCAATATCGGAGCGATAAGCCCCAACATTGAGCGGGCGATGATTGCCATAGCACTTTGGGTTGAACGACGCTGTGGGCTATTCTCCCCATCACAGTACATACGGTCTTTGGTGATGTCGATGTAAATACCACTGAGTTCATTGACGATAAAATAGTTTAATCCCGCCATCCCATGGACGAAATTGTACTCTCCAAAGAGTGAATGGGTCTCATCAAATACCGTCTTGGCTTTGGCAAGAATCCATTTGTCCACTTCATTCATCTCATCGTAGGGGACAATGGTCTCTAATCCATCCAAATTTGCCAACATAATACGAAACGTATTGCGCAATTTTCGGTACTGTTCGGCGGTTTGTTTGAGGATATTATCGGAAATTTTCAAATCCCCTTGATAATCACTCATCGCCACCCACAGACGTAAAATTTCACTCCCGTATTGGTTCAATACTTTTTCGGGTGCAACGACGTTTCCTTTGGATTTTGACATCTTCTCACCCTTCTCATCCACCGTAAAGCCATGGGTCAAAATCGCTTTATACGGCGCGATGTGTTCAACGGCGGTACTGAGGAAAAGGGAAGATTGAAACCATCCACGGTGTTGATCGCTTCCTTCGATGTACAAATCAGCCGGATAGGTTCCCGCATCGTAGTTGCGTGATTTGAGTACCGCATTCCACGTCGAACCGCTATCAAACCACACATCAAGAATATCGGAAACTTTTTCGAGTTCATCGGCTTTGTACGGGCATCCCGGATAGAGAAGTTCTTCAATGCTCATCGAATACCACGCATCGGTACTGTGCATCTCAAAAATCATCGCGATAAAATTAAGCACTTTCTCCTCAAGAATCACTTCTCCCGTCGCTTTCACACGGAAAAAGGCGATGGGAACCCCCCAATCACGTTGACGAGAGATACACCAGTCGGGGCGATTTTCGACCATAGAGCCTAAGCGCTTGCGTCCACTTTCAGGGTAAAAGGTAGTTTTAGCCACTTCCGCTTGCGCGATT
>JAVHOQ010000058.1:0-14367 GCA_036170115.1 Sulfuricurvum sp. | reverse complement strand
AATCGGATGGCTTATTTGGAGCTTCAGAAGTTGAAGGGTGCGTAAGGTCAGTTAGTAATTTAATTTTTGAAAATTTTACTGATAATCTAGTGGTATTGGGATGGATAGTTCACCTATTAATAGGATGCGTGATACTTTATTTTTTGATCAAAAAACCCTCGTAAGCTCCACCACCTCATCCGCACACCATCGCGCTAGATCCCCATCGTGGGTGATGAGCAAAACCCCCATCCCCTCCAAATGGTTCACGATAAGTTTCATAATGTCCAGTTGATTGAGATTATCCAATGCTGAAGTGGGTTCATCTAACAGCAACACCTTGGGTCTCATCATCAGGGCGCGCAAAATCGAACACCGTTGCAACTGCCCCCCTGAGAGCTTATGGGGTAATTGATCCAAATGGGATTCGTCCAAACGCATCGATGACAAAAGTGCCTCATAATGGTGTAGGGGAAGAATCTCATTAATCTGTTCTCGAATGGTGTAGGTGGGATGAAACGAGCTGTAAGGGTCTTGGAACACTTGGGAGAGCGATTGGGTGTGAATGCTCCCGCTTTGGGGTTTGAGATGTCCCAAGATGAGTTCAAAAAGGGTCGATTTCCCCACACCGCTGGGTCCTACAATCGCTTTGATCTCCCCTTGATTCAGGGTCAATGAAAAGTTGTTAAAAATCTTCTTTTCACGAGAATACTCAAAACAGAGGTTATCGATGGCTAAAACCCTCAACGAATCTGCCCCTTCCCATATACTTTGTATTTGTACGTGGTGAGTCCCTCGACTCCCATTGGGCCACGGGCGTGAAGTTTATTGGTACTAATTCCCACCTCTGCCCCAAAGCCAAATGCCCCCCCATCGGTAAAACGGGTGGAAGCGTTGACATAGACGCACGCCGCATCAATAGCATCCATAAACCGTTCGGCGGTGGTGATGTTTTCGGTGATGATCGCTTCAGAGTGACCCGAACCAAAACGGACGATATGCCCAATCGCCTCTTCGACCCCTTTGACCACACGGATATTGAGGATATTTGCCAGATATTCGGTATCAAAATCCTCTTGGGTCGCTTCACTCACCGCGATGATTGCACGGGTCGCGTCACACCCTTTGAGCTGGGTGTGTTCCCGATCAAACGCCTCTTTAAGCAGGGGTAAAATCTCCGATGCGATCGCTTCATCAATCAGTAGGGTCTCCATAGCATTGCACACACCGGGACGTTGCACTTTGGCATTTAGGGCAATGGCGATGGCATTATCAATGAGCGCGTCTTTATCAATATAGGTATGACACAGCCCTTTGTCGTGTTTGACCACGGGGACAGTGGCATTATGACTCACAAAACGGATTAACGCCTCACCGCCACGGGGGATGATCAGATCGACATACTGATCCATTTTAATCAGTTTTGCTACCCCCTCACGGGTCGAATCGGGTAAAAGGGCGATTAGCTCTTTGGGGAGGTCATTACGAATGAGGACTTGTTGCAACACCTCTGCGATGATAAGATTGGACGATTCTGATTCTTTTCCCCCTTTGAGAACACACCCATTGGCACTTTTAAAGCACAATGCGGCGGTATCGGACGTGACATTGGGGCGCGATTCGTAGATGATGCCCACTACCCCAATGGGGATGCTCACTTTTTCGATTTTAAGCCCCGACTCGGTCACCCACCCCTCGATCACACGCCCCACAGGGTCTTTGAGGGCGGCAATCTCCTCAATCGCCACTGCCATAGCATCGATCCGTTTTTCATCCAACACCAACCGCTCTTTCATCGAAGGAGCTAAATTATTCTCCTGAGCATTGCGCATATCGATGGCATTGGCTTCCATAATGTTCATGGTATTGGCGCGTAAAGCGTGTGCCATCTCCCGTAAAATACGGTTACGTTCATTCCCCCCCATCGTCGCTAAGACACGACTGGCGGATTTTGCTTGTGCTAAAAATTGTTCCATTGGTTTTCTCTTTATCTATAAATTCGTTCCCCAATTTTAGCATGGTCTCCGTGATTTTTTGCTGTTCTCTCCGCAAAAGGGGCGTTGGCGAAATTTAAGACTTTTTTCTTATAATTCGTTATATCTTACAAAACATAACGAAAATGTCGCTTTTTCAAAAGAACACTTTTTGCAATGTCACGTTTGTTATTACCGTTATATCAAAATAGAAACAAAGGATAGACTATGTTAACCTCTGCCCGAAATACCCTTTATGGTACCGTTGATACGATTATCGCTGGTGCAATCAATTCCGAAGTGATCCTCTCCTTGGGGAACGAACACTTAGTGGCAACGCTGACCAACGAGTCGGTCAAAAACCTCGACATTACCCTTGGTTCCAGTGCGTATGCGCTTATCAAATCCAGCTCGATCATTTTGGCAAAAAACAAACCCTCTCGCATCAGTGCGAGCAATCTCCTTGAAGCGACCATTAGCGACGTGATTACAGGGGCAGTCAACGCAGAGATCAAAATGATTATCGGTAGCACCACATTAACAGCGATCATTACCAACGAATCTGCTGAAGAGTTAATGCTCAAAAAAGGCGATACCGTCTATGCCATCTTCAAAGCGTCCAGTGTCATCATTGGTATGCTCTAATCCAAAGGAAAAAATATGAAACTGTTAAAACTTCTCCTCTTGTCCCTTTCGTTTGCGTCTGCTCTCTTGGCTGATACTGCCAATATTGCCGCTGCTTCAGATCTTCAGTATGCGTTCAAAGAGATGCAAACGTTGTGTAATAAAAAATACCCCGCAGAGACTATTAACTTTCAGTTTGGTTCCAGCGGTAAAGCCTTAACCCAAATCCAAAGTGGTGCGCCCTACGATGCTTTTTTCGCAGCAGATATGAATTATCCAAAAAAGCTCAAAGAACAAGGATTAGCCGTAGGTGAAGTCAAACCTTACGCATTAGGTCGTGTCGGGCTTATGGTGTTAAAATCCAGTCATATACCTGTCAATAATCTTGCTATTTTAGCCACGGATCGAATCAAAAAAATAGCCATTGCCAATCCCGAGCATGCTCCCTACGGTCAAGCTGCAGTTGCTGCACTCAAAACCTTGGGACTGTATGACAAAGTAAAAAGCAAATTTGTTTATGGTGAAAATATTCAACAAGCAACGCAATACGTCCAAACAGGAGCGGCAGATGCGGGTCTTATCGCTATTTCTATTGCTAAAGCACCCGTTATTGCCGATCAAGTCGATTTTGGTCTCATTGATGGAAAAGCGCATCCGGATATTATTCAAGGGTATGCTCTCCTCAAACGAGGTGAAAACAACAAAGCAGCTCGTGCATTTCTCTCAACGGTAGAATCACCCGATGGCGATGCTATCATGAAAAAATACGGTTTTATTATCAAATAAGGAAAAAAAATGACAAAATTTAGCGTTATAACCGCATTACTCTTAGCTTCCGTGGTCGTGGCTACCGCGGCGGATGATTTAGCCAGTGCGTTCAAAGAGGGGAAACTCGATGGGCGTGTGCGTATCAATTATGTCAATACCAATTGGGATCCTACCCAATGGGGAACCAAAAACAATGAAGACAGTAAAGGGGGTGCCATCGGGGGGAGTCTTGTGTATCAAACCGCTGTGCTTTATGGTCTCAGTGCGGGAGCAGGACTGTATACCACGCACAGTATCGGATTTTTGACCGATGATACCAATGGTGTTACCAATGGATACGCCCGCAATACCACAGGGTCTGATCTTTTTGCCCGAGGACCGGGAAGTGCGACCAATTTTGGGGCAGGATACAGCGTATTAGCGCAAGCCTATCTTCAATACGACATTGCTAAAACCAAGCTCAAAGGGGGTCGCTTTTTAATGACCAATCCATGGATTAGCCCCAATGATACCAAAATGATCCCCATCGCGATTGAAGGGTATGAAGGAATTTCCAATGATCTTCCCAATACTACCATCCAAGTTGATTATGCCAGTAAGGTCAAAGAACGGGGGATGAACTATTTTGGCACCATGGCCGATACCCTTGATGTCCCCGATGCCATCAAAAACTACTATCGTACCAATTACACCACCAGTGCCACCAGCCCAGGGGGGAATGCACCGGGGGTGAGCGTGGTAGGGATCAAAAATAAATCGATTAACGCTTTAGAATTGCAAGCGTGGGGAATGCACTGGGAGAATATTATTGATCAAGCGATGGCAGAAGCCAACTACTCTTTGGAAGCGGGCGATGTTATCCTATCGTTTGGTGGACGCTATATGCAGCAAATGGATCGGGGTGCGGGGGATATTATCAAACCTAGCACGGGGGACTCCCTTTATGGTACCTCCGCGGTTGTGAAGAAAAAAGGGGACAGTGACAATAGTGTTGATACCCACCTTTTTGCCCTCAGAACGGTCGCTAGCTACCAAGCTGCCCGCTTTATGCTTGCGTATTCCCATACGGCACGTGGTGGAGATATGATTGCTCCATGGCGTGGATTTCCTACCGATGGGTATACCCGTTCGATGACCGTAACCGATTGGAATGCCAATACCACCTCGTATAAAGCGCAATTGGATTATGATTTTAATAGCCTCATCAATGGTCTTAGTGCCTTTATCAGCTACAGCTACTACAACCGTGACCCTTCTAAAGTGGGATATGTCTCCCAAACCGATCGTTACTATGGCAATGGTGATACCCACCAATGGAACTGTGATGTTAAATATGCGGTACCAACGGTCAAAGGGTTAGAACTAAAACTGCGTACGATGCTACAACATAACGATAAAGCGACCAGTATCGCGGGGAATACGGCTACCAGTACCACAACCTATGCGCAAGGGATTGGGAATGATACGTCCAACAAAGAGTTCCGTGTTGAGGCAAATTACCGATTTTAAAAAGAGGGAAAGGTTTTCACCGAAACCTTTCCCTCACTATTTGTTCATCATGATCGTTACAACAAGGGGAGCGTATGCTTTTTTTTAATCCAATCGTTATATCTAATAAGATACAAATTAATCACTCACGTCTTACCCTCACTTCATTGGGTATTTCGGTGCTTTTGCACGCGACGATTGTGACCCTTGTGGTCTATTTAGCGCACAAAAAATCTCCCCTTATCCCCAAAGAAATCCCCATTACGGTCTCTTTGGCAAATTATGCTCCATCGCTAAACCTCACTAAACATGAGGCACAAAAAACCACGACCACTCACGTGAGACCCTTAGTCACTCCAAGGGTCTCTCCTGAGCGGTTGTCTCACAACCCCTCACCCGTGCGTCCCACTGTTGCCCCATCCGATCTTGTTCCCCACCAAGAAGAATTGCTTCATTCAATTCTTAACCCTGTTGCTAATGATTCTCCTCATGACACACTTTTTCGTTCAAAATCTGCGGAATTAACCAAGCCGATTCGAACATCCGATGAGATCAATGGGGCAACATTGGGACGCATACGTGCCATGATTGAAAACGCATTAACGTACCCCTCTATTGCCAAAAAGCTCCACATAGAGGGGACAGTGAGCGTCTCTTTTACCCTTAAACCCAATGGTGTGGTGGAAAATATTCAAGTGCTTACTTCCAGTGGAAGTTCCCTTTTGGATACCAAAGCCATCGATACCGTACGTCAGTTAAGTGGGGAATATCCCCCCCTTAATCAAACCGCTTGTTTGAAAATTCCCATCACATTTTCACTCACATCCTCCTAAGGAACCGTTTTTATCAAAGGAAACACCATGAAAATCACATTTTACTTAAGTCTTTTGTTTATGAGTCTGTTGGCTCACGCAGCAAATTTACCCACCGAATTAGAGGGTTGGACACGTTTATCGTATGTCAGCTCGGCAAAAAGTGCCGAAGAGTTGCCCACTGCTTCGATAGAACTAAATAAGGCTTCCTACGTCGGATTAATCAATACCCCAAAAATACACTACGTTATCCGTCCAACCAATGAGGGGGGGAGCGTGAGCTATGGCGGTCTTTTTCAAATCGAGATCAAAGAGCGTGGCACCTACCGTGTCGTATTAGGAAACGCTTCGTGGATCGATGTGGTCAAGGATGGCAAAGGGGCGCAATCAATCGGACACGCACAAGGGCCGGATCATTCTGGGATACGAAAAATGGTGGATTATCCTTTAGAAACAGGAACCTATACGGTGCAACTCTCCGCTGGAGCCGATAGCACCACAGCACTACTTGTTACAAAAATCAAGTAACCCACAAAAGGATGATTATGAGACGAAGTATTCACGCTCTTGTTGCCGTATTGCTATGTACGGGTGAGCTTTATGCGCAATCTGCCCCAAGCAACAACCCAATGGAGAAAGCCAAAATCGAGTTAGGGCGACGGCTGTTTTACGATGCTGACCTCTCCATCAACGGCACGATGTCCTGCGCAACGTGTCATGAACAAAGACGCGCCTTTAGCGATGGCAATCGTCTTCACCCCGGAGCATTGGACGACTCTGGCAAACGCAATGTCCCCGGATTAGCCAATGTCAGCAGGTATAAAAACCTGACGTGGGCGCATAATCATATCAGTGGATTAGCAGAACAATCCTTAATGCCGATTCGAGGAACCGATCCCGTAGAGATGGGGATGAACGGTCATGAGGATGAAATAGCCAAACGGTTAGGTCAAAACAGCTGTTATCAAAAGCTCTTTTCGCTCGCATTTAGCAACGAAAAAGGGGCAATCAATCTTGGTACCATCACCCAAGCGTTAGAGAGTTTTGAAAAAACATTGATCTCCAATGATTCGGTGTATGATCAAACGAAAAAACGTAAACACCCCTTATCCACCCAAGATGCCCAAGCGGGGGAAAAATTGTTTTTTGGCGCGGCGAAATGCAACCGTTGTCACACGGCACCCCTCTTTAGCGACGATGCTTTTCATCGCGTCCAACCACACAAGGACGTAGCGGTGAATACCCTCAAAGATTCTGGATTAGCCGATGTCACCAAAAATCCAAAAGACAACGACGTTTTTCGTACCCCCAGTCTGAGAAATGCCGTTTTAACCGCTCCCTATTGGCATGATGGAAGGGCTAAAACGCTCACCGAAGCGATCCGAAACCATGATCTAAAAATCAATCAAACCTTAAATGCCGAAGCGATAAACAAACTCATCGCCTTCATCGAAATCCTCACCGATACGGCATTTAGTACCGATCCAAAATTTGCTAAACCAAACCAAGCGTGTCCCTACTAAATTTACACTAAAAAAAAGGAAAAATGATGAAAAAATACCCCCTGCTGCTCTCCCTCTTTGCCGTATCCGCCCTGTATGCGGCGGATGGCGTTTTTGACTTAGGTAAAGTCGATGTCACTGCTACAGCAGAATCATCCAACCCCACCACCACCCTCATTACCGCGCAAGATATGCACGATACTGATCGCAAAACGGTAGTCGAAGCGCTCAATCTCCTCCCCGGAGCAACCATCCAAAACATGGGCGCCCGCAACGAACAAATGATTATGATTCGAGGGTTTGATGTCAAGCACGCCCCTTTGTTTATCGATGGTATTCCCATTGCGGTTCCGTATGATGGGTATGTCGATTTCTCCCGTTTTACGACGTTTGATCTCTCCCAAATTGAAGTTTCTAAAGGATTGGCATCCCCATTGTTGGGCGCTAATACCTTTGCAGGTGCCATCAATTTGGTGACCAAAAAACCAAGTAAAGCATTTGAAGGGGATATGGGCGTTGGCTTTTTTAGCGGTAATGGTCGTACGGGGTATATCACTATGGGGAGCAATCAAGGCAAATACTACGTACAAGCCTCTGCTTCTAAAACCCAACAAGACACGTTCCCCCTTTCCAACAATTTTCAAGTGGTCAATAAAACCAATGAAGATGGGGGCAATCGTAACAATGCGTACGCCAAAGACGATAAAATCAATCTCAAAGCGGGATACACCCCCAATGCGACGGATGAGTATGCCATCAACTACATTCGCCAAAATGCGGACAAAGGGGTACCACCCGATGTGGCTGCTAACCTAGCGGGGCGTGGATTCTGGCAATGGCGTTATTGGGACAAACAAAGTCTCTATTTCCTCTCCAAAACCGATTTTGGCAACTGGTATCTCAAAAGCCGTGTTTTTTATGACAAATTCCAAAATTCTCTCGCCATTTACACCAATAATGGTCAGTATAACACCTACAACGGAACAGTAGGAAATCCAAGCTGGTACGATGAGTACACCAAAGGGGCTTCCATCGAGGCAGGGACAAAACTCTCTTTGGTCAATACGCTTAAAATCGCTGCCCACTACAAGATCGATGATCACAAAGAGGGGGGAGCCAATCAAGCTGCCGTTTATGAGATGAGAGACACGATCGGATCGGTGGGAATCGAAGATACCCACATCTTCTCCGACGCACTCAAACTGACCCTTGGGGGGAGTTACGACACAGAAAAAATCGACACGGCACAAAATACCCAATACGGTAAATCCAATACGTTGTATTACAACGATGCCTTAGGTACGTCTCAAAATACCGCCACAGGATACACCACTGCGCAAGCGTTTAGCAATGGAAATACGGGTACGTTTAACCCTATGATCAAAGTGGAAGGAAAAATGGATGGCGCGGTCTCATGGTACGGTGGTATTGCCCATAAAAGTCGTATCCCCTCCATCAAAGATCGATACTCCTTTAAATTTAATACATTCGTCCCCAATCCTGATCTTAACGTAGAAAAAACCATCAACTACGAAGTGGGGGGAACCAAACGATGGGCAAACGGTTCACTAAGTGGCGCCCTTTTCTATGCCAATGTCACCGATTTTATCCAAAGTGCCTATATCCCGTTGTGGTACAAAAATGGGGCTGCCTACACCCAACAACAACAGCTTCAAAACGTCGGAAAAGTGACCCAACAAGGGTTTGAACTCTCCACGATGTATGCCCCTGTGGAATCATTGCTTCTCAGTGGAAGTTATACCTATTTGCAAATGACCAACAGAATAGATGAGAGTCAAAAGGTTACCGACATCCCCAAACATAAAGTGATCACCACCGTTGCGTATACCCCGATTGAACAACTCACATGGTTTAATACCTTCGAGTACGATTCGAGTCGATACGCCGCCATTGGAACCACAGGAAGTGGTGCGGCAACGAAAAACCTCTACACCACCACCGGTTCCTTGGGCATTTGGAATACCAAAGTGACCTACCATGCGACCAAAGCACTCTCCCTTGATCTTGGAATCAATAATGTATTGGATCGTAATAACTATTACACGTACGGTTATCCAGCAGCGGGACGGATCGTATTTGGAAATATTCGTTACCAATTTTAATCATCTTTGGGAAGTTACTCTTCCCAAAAGTTTTAGTATAATAAACCCCTTTGAGGAGAGACCATGTTTTTAGAACCCATCGATTTTGCGACCATGTATTGTGAACACAAAAAAAATACCGATTTCAAAGGTAAATCCAGCAGTGACTGGGATGCCAAATCCGCTACCATGGCAGCATCGGTGATCAATAGCCCCTACGTGAATGATTTTATCTCCCGTATGAAACTCACAGGAGACGAAGTGGTTCTTGACATCGGATGTGGTCCGGGGACACTGGCAATACCTTTAGCCAAACGGGTCAAAGAGGTGATCGCCATCGATTTTTCCCCAAAAATGCTTGAAGAACTCAAAGCATACGCCCTACGCGAAGGGGTGACGAACATTAAAACCTATCATCTGGGATGGGAGGATGACTGGAGCATTCTTCCCTCAGCCGATATTGCGGTAGCTTCGCGTTCCATGGAAGTAGCGGATATGGAAAAAGCGTTGACAAAAATGTCTGCGCAGGCTTCCAAAGGGTGCTATCTCACCTACAAAGTGGGGGGGAGTTTTATCGATAAGGAAATCCTCGATTTTATCGGTAAAAAGATCACAACCAAACCCGATTGCTGGTACATCCCCCTCATCCTCTATGCACAAGGGTATCTCCCAACCCTTGAATATATTGCTACCCAAGCGGGGGCATTGCGCTATTCCACAAGCGATGAATTTGTTCAATCCCTCATCTGGAGCGTTCACCATCTCGATGACGAACAACAAGTCAAAGCACGGGAGTATTATGATACGTTTATCGTGGGGAAAAATCGCTCCCCCAAACCCTTTACATGGGCATTTATCGGATGGGAGACCACCAAATGATACTCCTAACCGACCACGAACTTGATACCCTTATCGCTGAAGATGTCCCCTACGGAGATTTGACCACCACCGCATTGGGGATTAAAGGGCAACGCGCCCGTATCACCTTTGCTACCCGTGATCGTCCACTGGTCGTTTCGTGCATGGAAGAGGCCGTACGAATGTGTGGACTGTATGGATTGGAGATTGATGGGTTTGTCCCCTCTGGAACCCTCGTTCCCCCTCAGAGTGTTTTTTTAGAGGCGCGGGGAGAAGCAGCTGCGCTTCATCGTATTTGGAAAAGTGTCCAAAATCTCCTCGATTACGCAAGCGGAATTTCTACGTATACCCGTGAAGCGGTACTATTAGCCCGCACCATCAACCCCAATATGGTCGTCGCAACGACCCGTAAGACCACCCCCTTTACCAAAAAAATCGCCCTCAAAGCGGTCGAATCGGGAGGGGGCGTAGCGCACCGTTTGGGGTTGTCCGAATCGCTGTTGGTGTTTGAGTACCATCGCGTTTTTTTTCCTACCGATGAAGCACTTCGTACGGCTTTACACAAAATAAAAATTGCAAACCCTGAAAAAAAGCTCATTATGGAAGCAGAGACCCTTGAGGATGCGCTGAGATTCGCAGCTATGGGTGCAGACATTCTTCAACTGGAAAAAATGCCCTTAAGCCAACTTTCCAATGCCGTACGTGAAATTCACTTTGCCTATCCCCCTATCACACTTATCGCCACGGGGGGAATCAGTGCTAAAAATATCGCGCAATACGCCGCTACGGGGGTAGATATGATCGTCACCTCATCGCCCTACACTGCCAAACCTGCCGATATTAAAGTGAGGATTGCAACACAGTAAGATGATATATAATAATATGGTTACTGTATAATTAACGCTCTAATGATTTTGAAAAAAGGAATTTTATGAAACGGGAAACAATATTAAACTATCTCCGCTCTAAAAAAGATGAGTTTCATATCCTGTATGGGATTACAACGTTAGGCATTTATGGCAGCGTCGCTCGTGATGAAGCGACCGAAAAGAGCGATATTGATATTTTTTACGAGAGAGACAGTAGTATAGAACTCAAAAGTGGATTAGAGTTCATGCGAATTCCTGATGTAATAGCGCAAAATTTGGACGTACCGAAAGTGGATTTTGTCAGTCTCAAATACATGAATCCGATTATCAAACATTACGCCCAAAAAGATTTTATCTATGTATAAAGAAGAAAATCTGATTTATATTATGACCATGCTTGAATGTACCGAGAAAATATGGATATATTCAGGTAAATACAAAACACCTGATGAGTTCATTTGGGCGGATGAGCAACAACCGTTCAACGGTGTCATTAGTTTATTTATAGCTATTGGGGAAGAGTCTAAAAAAATCAATCCGAATCTTAAAAAAGCTATTTCAACTCAGATCGATTGGGTCAGCGTTGCAGGGATAAGAGATAAAATTTCTCACGATTATCGTGGAACGGACGGAGATGTTTTATGGAATGTGATACATAAAGATTTGGTACGACTTAAAAACGCTTTAGTTGAGATGGTACATTTGATAAACCCCTCAAAAGAGATGTTGAATATATTTTTAGCCTCTCCTTATTATCGGCACTTAGACTATTTACGGTAAAGTGAGGATAGAGCCTTTATGAATACTCTCTCCGCCACCCTCACGTCTGTGACTGCCTCCGAACATTTAAGTCTCTTAACCGTATTGGTGGGGGAGGATCCCTTTTACCTTCTCCTTGCGCAACACTGCCATGACCCTATTGGCACTTCTTTAACCTTGGTGTTTAAAGAGACCGAAGTGATAGTGACTACCACAAAAACCGCCACCACTGCCAATATCCAACGTGCCCTAGTTCGTACAATCGAACAAGGAAAAGTCCTCTCCCAAATCACCCTTATCTATCAAGCAACCCCCATCGTAACCCTCGTCCCAACGGTGACCCTAGCGACCCTTTTGATCCATGAAGGGGATGAAGTCTACTGGATGGTGCAACCCTCTGAAATATCCCTGCTAAGAGAGACCCATGGAATCTGAATTTATCAGCACAATGGTGCTAACGTTTAAACTCGCCTCCATCACCACCGCTATTTTAGTGGTGATTGGTATCCCCTTAGCGGCATTTTTGGTCTTTTCCACCATACGCTTCAAAAGCGTTATAGAGACGATTGTAAGTATGCCTTTGGTATTACCCCCATCGGTATTGGGCTTTTACCTTCTCCTTGCCTTTAGCCCCGCGTCCACTCTTGGAGCGTATCTGACCTCTCATGGGATTCGACTCGCCTTTAGTTTTGAGGGGTTGGTGATCGGTTCTGTCCTTTTTAGCCTCCCGTTTATGGTGCATCCGATCCAATCGGCACTTGCGGGGGTTCCTAAATCCATTTTCGAGGCTTCCTACACATTGGGTAAAACAAAAATCACCACGATGTTTCGGGTTATTTTGCCGATGATTCGCAGCGGTTTGATCTCAGGGATCACCCTTGCGTTTGCCCACACCGTGGGGGAGTTTGGGGTTATCCTCATGATCGGAGGGAATATCCCCGATGAGACCCGCGTCGCCTCCATCGCCATTTACGATGAAGTGGAATCGCTTAACTATGCCCTAGCCCACCAATACGCCCTTACCCTTTTTGTGGTCACTTTTTCGATCCTGCTCTTGGTCTACACCCTCAATAAAAAATCGTTAGGGGAGCTTCGATGATTACGATCAATGTCACCAAACGTCTCACTACCGCTGAGGGGTCTATCCTTGCCCATTTTGACCTTACGCTTCGTAAGGGAGAGTTTGTCACCCTTTTTGGGACATCGGGGGCGGGGAAAACGACCCTATTGCGACTGATCGCAGGATTGGAACAACCCGATAGTGGGGTGATTGACGTGGAGGGCGAAGTGTGGTTTGACAGCGCGAAAAAAATCAACCTCTCCCCCCAACAACGAAGCATCGGTTTTGTTTTCCAAGACTATGCCCTTTTCCCGACTATGACCGTACGGGAAAATTGCCTTTTTGCCGCAAAAACCCAAGAACATCGAGACCGTATCGATGAACTCATTGAGTTGGTGGAACTCTCTGCCCTTGCCCATCGACTCCCAACCACCCTCTCAGGGGGACAAAAACAGCGTGTTGCCCTGATCCGTGCGTTGGTGCGTCGTCCCCAATTGCTGTTGTTGGACGAACCCCTCTCGGCATTGGATCCCGCTATGCGTCAAAAACTTCAAGATGAACTTGCCTTACTCCACACTAAACTGGGGGTAACGACCCTTTTGGTGAGTCATGACATTGCCGAAACGGTCAAACTCTCTCATCGCCTTGCCTCCGTTCAAAAAGGAAACATTGTCTACCTTGGTGATCCGATGGAATTTTTTACCCCGCAAACGTTGAGCGGAAAATTGCAATTGATAGGGGAGATATTGAAGATCGAAGAGGATTTTCCCTCGATAATTGTGACGTTGTTGGTGGGATCATCGTTGGTCAAAACGGTCATTAGTCGTGAAGAAGCACTCCCCCTCAAAGTGGGAAATCATGCCATCATTGCGACCAAAGCGTTTACGCCAACCCTTATGCCCTTAAAGGGATAAGATTATTTAAAGAGACTTACCATTTTGGAAAAAAATCCTTTGGACGCTTCCCCCTCTAAGGCTAGCTTCTCAATGTAGCTATCGTAAGTGTGTCCCATAGCGTCTAAAAAGCCATGCAAATATTTTTCAGAGGCTTCAATGCCCACCTCTTTTTCGATTGCCAAGAGATCCACATACAATTTTGATATTTCCTGAACAATGGTCGGATCGGCCTTTTGACGGTACGCGATAAATCCGATAATGTGCTTTTCAAAGGCATGACGACGAATGGAGAATTTGGTAGTCACCCAGTAAAAATTCCCATTTTTTGCCCGATTTTTGACCACCGCAAAAATATCTTGCCCATTTTTGATCCGTTGCCACATCAATTTAAAAATCACCGCAGGCATATCGGGATGACGAATAAAATTATGGGGTTTTCCCACTACTTCGTTAACATTGTACCCTGAAACCTCACAAAAATCGTGATTAGCATATTCTATCACACCCTGCGTATCCGCACGCGTCACTATCATAGCGCGCTTATCCACTGCAATTTCGTGTTCCATAATTCCCCTTTTCTGTTAAAAGTTATTTTTTATTATTGACAAAAAATAACTTTAAGATTTTACTAACTGACCTTACGCACCCTTCAACTTCTGAAGCTCCAAATAAGCCAT
>JAVHOQ010000057.1:0-3028 GCA_036170115.1 Sulfuricurvum sp. | reverse complement strand
TAGCTTTTAAAGTGCCTAATACAGGACGTCTTTAGGGTTTTTCAGGGCTGACTAACTATGATGGTCTTGCCCCCTCGTTTCCCCTTGATCCCGCGCAACCCCGCTGGTTATGGTGGGCATTTGACTTGCATATGCTCCAACCGATGTATCGCTATTTGATGCTTAATGGATTGATGTAAGTCTACGATGAGAACGACACGCCATAAAAGCAAAAAAAAGTTTAGCCCCTCAACCGATAATGTTTCCAATGCGTTTCGATTTGGGATCTTTGGGATCATTGCATTGGTCTTACTGGGAAAAGGGTGCCAAAAAGAGAAAGATTGTGGTCCCAATTATGATCAAGAGTGCCGTGAGGGCAGTGGAAGCTCGCACTCCTCTAGTGGAAGCTCCCTCTCCTCCTCTAAATCTTCGTTTTTTTCCTCTACGGGTGATGGAGGGGGTGGCGATAGTCATAGCTCCTTTTTTGGGGGATAGACTCTTTTCGCTAAGCCACCCTTCATCCCCCCCCTTTTTTAGTTTGATTCACATTGTTCTTTAGGTATAATGAACCCCCAATAGAACGATTAAAGGAGCCATACTATGGAGTGCGAATTTCCCACCCTCAATGCAGACAATGAGACCATTAAAGCCATTTTTACCGAGGTGAAAACCATCGCCGTTTTGGGATTATCCCCCGATGAGACCAAAGATTCTCACCGTGTCGCGGCGTATTTGCAGCAAGCGGGCTACACCATTATCCCCGTGTACCCCAAAGGGGAGACTATCTTGGGGGAAAAAGTGTATCGCTCGCTCGAAGAGATCCCACAGCGGGTTGATATGGTCAATATTTTCCGTAAACCCGATGCACTGGATGCGATTGCTCAGGTGTGCATTGCACGGGGCGATGTCAAAGTCTTTTGGGCGCAAAAAGGGATTGTTAACAATGCAGCGGCGCAAAAAGCCAGTGATGCGGGGATGAGCGTGGTGCAAAACCATTGTAGCATGGTCGAACATCGACGAATTTACGGATAAAAGGGGTAGTGTGATCGATTTACAACGTATCATTGAGGCAAAAAAACGGATTGAGGGGGTGGTGGTCAATACCCCTTTTTCGTATGCACCCCGTTTAAGTGAACACAGCGGATGTGAAATTTATCTCAAAAAAGAGAATTTGCAAGTGACCGGTGCCTTTAAAATTCGGGGCGCGTACAACAAAATCGCCTCGTTAACCGATGAGCAACGTGCGTGTGGGGTCATTGCTGCTAGTGCGGGTAACCATGCCCAAGGGGTGGCGATGGCAGCGCAAATGTTTGGGATTAACGCCCTTATTGTGATGCCCGAATCGACCCCATTGACCAAAATTAATGGCGTTCGTTATTATGGCGCGGAGGTAATCTTATCGGGAAGCAACTACGATGAAGCCTACGCCTATGCGTGCAGCTATGGCAAGGAACGGGGGATGGTCTTTGTCCACCCGTTTGCCGATGAAGCGGTGATGGCAGGTCAGGGGACGATTGCCTTAGAGATGCTTGAGGCTATTCCTGATTTGGATGCGGTGGTGATCCCTGTGGGGGGTGGAGGATTAATCTCTGGGGTAGCCTCGTGCATCAAACAGCTCAATCCTTCCATCGAAGTGATCGGAGTGAGTGCCGTGGGCGCGCCTGCGATGAGGGAGTCGTTTGAGGCAAAAAGGGCGATTGATTCGCTCAACGTTCGTACCATTGCCGATGGGATTGCGGTGCGGGATACGTCCCCCATTACCTTAGAACATATTTTAAGCAGTGTCGATTCGATGGTGAGTGTCGATGATGAGGAGATTGCCAATGCGATTTTATTCCTCTTAGAACGGCAAAAACTGGTCGTCGAGGGGGCGGGTGCTGCGGGCGTTGCGGCGATGTTACACCATCGACTCCCCCATCTTAAGGGAAAAAAAGTGGGGGTTATCCTCAGCGGGGGGAATATGGATGTCACTTTGTTGTCCATCATTATCGAAAAAGGGCTCAAAAAATCGGGTCGCAAGATGGAATTAACGGTCACCCTCATCGATAAACCGGGTGCATTGATGAACCTTACCAATTTGTTCCAAGAACTCAATGCCAACATCGTCCATATCGAGTATGACCGTACCTCCACGTCGTTGGCGTATGGGGATGCCAATGTCCGTATCCATCTGGAGACCAAAGGGGAAGAACATCAAGCACAGATTCGCCAAACCCTCCACCAACACCGTTATCCCTTAAGTGAAGCGGAGTAATGATTGCCATTGATTTGGGTTCCAATACCCTACGCATGGTAGAATATGATGGGCAAACGTGGGGCAAAACTTTTGAAAAAATCGTTCGCACTGCCCAAGGGTTGGATCAAACAAGACGCATTGACCCACGCGCTATCGAACGGATTGTCTTAGCCATTGAAGAGGCAAAAACGCTCCTTAATTTTAAGGGGCAAACGATCGTCGCTGTGACCACTGCCGCGATGCGTATGGCAACCAACTCCCACGACGTACGAGAAGCGTTTCTTCAACGAACAGGGATTCATTTTAGAGTGATTACTGGGGAAGAGGAGGCACAACTCACCCTTATGGCGGTACAACATCGTCTCAACGCCCTTGGGATCACGTCGCCCTCATGGGCATTGGTCGATATTGGGGGTGGTTCGACTGAGATTATTGTGGTCACTGGGGAAAAAATCGATGCCAAAAGTCTCCCTTTTGGGATTGTGACCATGAGTGAAAGTGGTGATGGTAAAGGGCGTTTGACCCTCTTTAGGGAGGCACTTTTGGAAGCACTCCCAGAAAATATCCCCAAAACGTTAGTCCTCACCGCAGGAACACCCACGACTATGGCCGCGTATTTGCACGGGATGACCTACGCAACGTATGACCCACACCGTATCAATGGAACGACGTTAAAAGCCTCGGATTGTGGAGAAATTTTAGACGCGTTACGCGCTATGGACGAATCCACACGCGCCACATACGTAGGGGTGGGGAGAGAACTATAATGACCCCCTAAAATCAGACCAGTAAAATTTATGTTTTAATTCCAAA
>JAVHOQ010000056.1:0-14639 GCA_036170115.1 Sulfuricurvum sp. | reverse complement strand
GTACACCTTAAAACGGCACTTAAAGAGATATTGGTAGATTAAAGGGAATCCATGGCTAAGAAAAAAACAACCCTGTTTGAGTGTCAACATTGCGGATTCACCACCCCTAAATGGATGGGAAAATGTACCAATTGTGGAGGTTGGGACTCGTTTATCGAGCTGAATGAGCAACAACAAGAGATCGTTAAGCTCACCACTTCCCCCACATCCGCCACCAAAGCCACGGAGATTACCAAAATCCAAGAGGAGACCATTCAACGCTACAGCACCGACGATATGGAACTGGATATGGTCTTAGGCGGTGGGGTTGTCCCAGGATCGTTGGTGCTGATCGGTGGCAGTCCCGGAGTGGGAAAATCGACCCTATTGCTCAAAATTGGGGCGAATCTTGCCCTCCAAAACCGTAATGTCCTCTATGTCAGTGGTGAAGAGAGTCAAGGTCAGATCAAACTGCGTGCCAATCGGTTGGGGGCGACGGTGGATAATTTGTACCTTCTTGCCGAAATTCGTTTGGAACAGGTTTTGAGCGAATTGCACGAGCGCGCGTATGAATGTATTATCATCGATTCGATTCAGACCCTTTATTCGGAGACCATTGCCTCAGCTCCAGGATCGGTCACCCAAGTGCGCCAAATTACGTTTGATCTGATGCGCATCGCCAAAGAGCGTCGCATCGCCATTTTTATCATCGGTCATATCACCAAAGAGGGATCGATTGCAGGACCGCGCGTGTTGGAACATATGGTCGATGTGGTGTTGTATTTCGAGGGGGATAGTTCTCAAGAATTACGTATTTTACGGGGATTTAAAAACCGTTTTGGGGCAACGAGTGAAATTGGGGTGTTTGAGATGCGCTGCGAAGGGTTGGTCTCTGCTAAAAATCTCTCCAGCCGTTTTTTTAACCGCGCCAAATCCCAAAGCGGTTCGGCATTAACGGTCGTCATGGAGGGGTCTCGTCCCATTGTATTGGAGGTGCAAGCGTTGGTCAGTGACACCCACGCCCCCAACCCCAAACGGCAAGCGACGGGATTTGATACCAATCGACTTAATATGTTGTTAGCCTTGTTGGAGCGAAAACTCGAAATCCCCCTTAATAGCTATGATGTTTTTGTCAATATTACCGGAGGGATCAAGATCACCGAAACCTCCGCTGACTTGGCGATCTTGGCCGCCATTATCAGCAGTTTTCGCAATCGTGCTATCTCCAAAGAGACCGTTTTTATCGGCGAAGTCTCGTTGGTGGGGGATATTAGGGAGGTGTACAGTTTGGATCAACGTCTCAAAGAAGCCCATTCGCAACAGATCACTAAAGCCCTTATCCCCAAAAAACCACTCGAAAAAACGGCGATTAAATGTTACGAAATTGAGGAAGTGAACACGCTTTTGGAGTGGTTTTAGGGGTATAGTAAATCTGTTAATTTTTTCTCAAAACGACGATAACTGGGCATATCAATGGCATCAATGGTGATGGTGTTCTCTTTAATCCGTCTGTTTAACTCCGCATAGTCTATAGTATGATCGTTAAGTAATTGTTTGAATTCTTTTTTTAGGGAATTGGGGGAATCATCATTACCTGATCGTTCTTCTAAAATCGCGCAATGGAGATAGGGATTCTTTTTGAGTGCACAAATAAGCCACGCTTCTGATTTAGGGTTAGGTATCATGGCGACACCGTTGATATTTTCTTGCTCGAATCCATTTTCAATGGCTTTAACTTTTTGTTCCCATTCAGACTTTGGGGTGCTACTGGTTCCATCAGCATCTCTAAAAAGGATGGCTATGACATGATCATCATCTTTTTCAACACATTTTTCTTTGGCTATTTGGGCCAATCCTTTAGCATTTTTGAAAAAAAAGGCTGTCTCTTGAGGTCTTTTTTTCCCTGCAAAAGAGGTCATTTTCTTACAAATTTCTATTAATTGGGATTTTGGTACAAAAGTGATGGCTTCAGGACAGCAATCGTAATACGAAAAATCGTATTTTTTTTCAATAATTTTGTCGATAAAGTAATACATTGAACCTGCGATAAATTCACCTTTTTCGTAGGAAAACATCCCTATATCGGTTTTGCCCTCTCCGCTAATGACAAGGTGCATTAGGACTCAATTTTGGCATCATTTAGAGATTTAATCTCTTCATACAGTTGTACCAAATTGGTATCCACATACACTTCGCCCGCTCCCATAAGTTCGAGTTTTTCTTTCATGCTTGGGATACTAAAAAAGGGGATACTTTGGGTAAATCCTTCGGGAGTTTTATAGATATATTGCACCGATTTTATCGCAGTTTCATCGTCGATATAGTTCAAAATCATGGGGCTATGAGTAGTAATCATAATTTGATGTCCTGAAGCAATGAGCGTATCAATCAAAAACTCGACCAATTCGGCATTAATCCCATTTTCAATTTCATCAAAGAGCAAAAAACTCGGATTACTTTGGAGTTGGGACAAAATAGCGATAAGTCTCAATACGCCATCATTGAGATATTTGGCTTCATTGACCAATTTGATCGTTCCAAACTTCTCAACCAGTTCAAGTCGACTCCATCCCCCCGCTGATTTACGGATGTCTAAACTTTCCAGATGGGGATAACATTTTTGGAGTTGTTCTAAGAGCGTCCTTTTTTGTTCTGTGGAGAAGGTATTTAAAAACGCACTTAAATTTTCACCGCTTAAGCCTAATTTAGAACCTTTTCGAGAGCGTTTACGCAACTCTTGAGGGGCTAAGAGATCGAGAGAGTAGATGTTTTGTAGATATGCTTTGAACTCTTTGATGGGTTGTGGTAATAAATCTGATTTTAAACTTGCCAAAAAAGATCCTTCGTACTCTTGGATAATATCTCCATGAAGTTTTTCTTTGGTTTCTACATCGACAATGGTGTATTTACCATCTTTGACTTTGAAAATAGTTTCAAAATTGTTCTCAAAAATTGCTACATCTTCGAAAGTACATTTTTTTAATGTGGTATTGAATTCAAAGAACCAACCATATGTATTGTGATGGTAATGAAAAAAAATCATTCCTTTAATATTTTTGCTTTTGACCAATTTACAACGTAATTCATTGGCTTCCCATCCACGCTCTTTGAGCCATCCAGAGAAGTTACCATTCATCTGTTGTGCAACAAAATCTATGGCTTGAAGGATAGTCGATTTTCCAGAGCTATTGAGTCCTATCAAACAGGTAAATTCCGAAAATTCTAATTCAAAATTATCTAAAGATTTAAAATTACTAATGTAGAGTCGGTTGAGACGTATCACAATAAGGTATCCTTCCTCTTTTAATGAAGTATCTTAACATACCAAAAAGAATGGCTATATTAATCTTAATCATTTCTTTGAAAAACCACTCGAAAAAACGGCGATTAAATGTTACGAAATTGAGGAAGTGAACACGCTTTTGGAGTGGTTTTAATCTATCTTTTGTATAATTAACCCCTTACCATTTTAAAAGGATTTTACCCATGTCTAAATGTTCCATCATCGCCGATCACAAATCTGAAGAGCGTTACAGCAAACTCTCCCTGGCCTACTCCACCGAAGAAGAGCATCAAGAGGTTGAAAAAGCGATTAGTGACTGTACCGCACAATGTGACTTAAAACCCAATATTTACGGGGGAGATGTGACCGGAGGGATGAAAATGATCACCATTGAGTACCATGATGATTGCGACCGTGAGGGGGGGAATGTTTTTGAAGCGATCATCAAACAATTGGGAATCGATCAGTGTCACTAAGCATTACGGTGTCGGATAAAAGTGCGCAACGACTGAGGGAATTTGCTCAAGGGAATGAGACATTCCAAAAAACCTATTTCAAAAAAAATGAGGCGGAATTACTCAATCTCGTCCAAGAGGGGCAAAATCCCAGAGCGTTGTTTATTGGGTGTTCGGATTCGCGGGTTATCCCCGATTTGATCGTCCAAACCCGTCCCGGAGATTTGTTCGTAGTACGCAATGTGGGGAATTTTGTCGCCCCGTATAAACCCGATGAAGATTTTCACTCCACTGCTGCGGCGATTGAGTATGCCGTTGGGGTGTTAAAAGTTTCAGAAATTATTATTTGTGGTCATTCCCATTGTGGTGCGATTGAAGCGTTGTACAATCCTACGTGCGAGATGTCGATGATCCATACCGCCAAGTGGTTAACCTTGGGGGAAAAAGCCAAATCCATGGCACTTTTGGCACTGGGAAATGGGGTTGCCAAAGAGACCCTCTTGCGTGCCACAGAACACCTCTCCATCGTTACACAAATTGAAAATCTTTTAACCTATCCTTACGTAAAAACGTTGGTTGAGGACGAAACCCTTTTTATTCACGGGTGGTATTACGATATTGAGACGGGAGCCATTGAATACTATGACCCCGATATGTATCAATTTCGCCCGCTCAGCGAGTTAGGCGATGCGCAATCACCAATTTAGGTACAAGAACAACGAAGAGATAAAATAGTTAGCCACAAAAATGGCTACGGCTGAATAGACCACTGCCGTAATGGTCGATTGCCCGACCCCGCGCGCCCCTCCAGTGGTGTGGTATCCGATGTAGCTGCCAATCATACTGACAATCCACCCAAATACTGCCGCTTTAATCACCCCACTCATAATGTCATGGATATGTCCCAAGCGCATGATGGTCTCTTGATAGACAACCGAGTTAATCCCCAACGCACCCGTTGAGATAAAATACGCAGAAGCAATAGCGACAAAGTCAAACCATATTACCAATAATGGAAGCGAAATAAGCGTCGCGATGATACGGGGAACCAAAAGGTACTCTTTGGAATCGACCCCCAAAATATCAATGGCATCAATTTGCTCACTCACTTTCATCGTCCCCAATTCCGCTGCCATAGCACTTACCGAACGGGAGATAAGCATAAGCGAGGCGAAAACGGGTCCCAATTCCTTGCTAATCGAGAGAAAAATGGTGTATCCAATAAACCCCTCAATCCCAAATTGGTGAAACCCACTGTAGAGCTGAATCGCTTCGACCATCCCCGTAAACACCCCCGTTAAGGTGACAACGCCCACACACCCTATCCCAATAATCTCAATTTGGGTGAGAAGACTAACAGGGCGTTTGATCACCTTGGGATAGAGACCTATCAAACGCATTTGAAAGAGAATAAAGACCCCAAACCGCTCAAATGTCCCAAAGAGTTGCAAAAAAGGACGACCGATAAATCCAAAAAAACGTTCCATCATTCTAAAACCCCACTTTAATGGCATAAGTTTACTCAAATCACCCTAAATTTCAAAGGAGTTTGGCTATAATCCACCCCATTTTAACGTGAATACGTAAAAATAAATTGCTTTGGATGGGTCGTGATGATCGGGATTGATCTTATTGCTTTACCGCGAATGAAGCGGTTTATGGATCGTTTTGGTCAGAAGGGCTTGGCGCGATTTTTAGATGAGAGCGAAATTGCTTTGGTCAAAAATCACCGCACCGCTGCGGGGTTTTGGGCTGCCAAAGAGGCGTGTTCCAAAGCATTTGGGTGTGGCATTGGTCGTGAGTGTGGTTTTCACGATATGCGCATTGCCAAAACACCCAAAGGTGCGCCTTATATTACCCTTAGCAACACCGTACAAAATGCGTTTTCGATTACCGAAATAGCTATCTCAATTACCCACGATGGCGAATATGCCATTGCCGTGGTCACATTACAACAAGGAAAAAAATTATGAGTATAAACGACGTATTAGCCCAACGCAGCAATCACCAATGTGAATTGTGTGGCGCAACCGAGAATTTAGCGGTTTTGAATCTGGGAGACAACAGCGCTGAACAATCGCTGTATCTTTGTGAAACGTGTCGTACGCAAATCGCGAACCCCGATGCTTTGGATGCGAGTCACTGGCGTTGTCTGAGTGATGTGATGTGGAGTGAAACTCCTGCCGTGCAAGCGATGGTCTACCGTTTGTTACAAAAATTGGGTGAGATGGATTTGGTCGATATGATGTATTTGGAAGATTCTACCAAAGCCTTAGCTGATGGGATCGTCCTAGCAGGCGCGAGTGCTGAAACAGCGGTCATACAACGCGATAGTAACGGGACTATTTTGAGTCAAGGAGATACGGTCACCCTCATCAAAGATTTGGAGGTCAAAGGGGCGAACTTTACCGCCAAACGGGGGACAATTGTGAAAAACATCCATTTGACGGACGACCCGCGCTACATTGAGGGAAAAATCAATGGCACTCACATCGTCCTTGTCGCTGAATACATGAAAAAGAGCAGTTGATTGACAATTTATTTTTATGAACTAAACCTTGAATGATGTTCAGGGTGACTGTACTACCATAAACCAACATACAAAGTACGCCTATGAAATACACTGAAAATGATATTCGTAATGCAGTCAAAGCCATTAATTTCATCAAAGGGAAGGAATATTTTCAGTACGGATATGTCACTGAATGTATCCCTGTAACCCAAAACGATACTCTGCTAATATTTTCTTCAGAAACGGAAGGTTCATCTGACAATTATTACATTCAGAAAGTTCAACTGCACAAAACCTTTGGTGCGATTAAACTCCACGGTCTATGTACGTGTCCTGTTGGAATGAACTGCAAACACGTTGTCGCAGCGTGCTTGGCATATCTTAATGAAGCTCAAAAGGGGGGGGCAAAAGGGGAATTGGATCAGTGGATAGGCAATCTTACGTACGCCATTTCCCACGAAGAAGAGGTTTCAACCCTTCCCCAAGAACATTTTATCATCTATCGATTGTTCAATAACGATTACTCCTACATCCCAAGTGACATTAGTTTTTATAAAACTAAATGGGGTAAAAATGGGAAGCTTAACAAAGGGAATCAAATTTCTCTTCAAAGCTTTTTATACAATGGAAGTTTTGATGGTATTGTCAATGAAGAGGATTGGATTATCATAGGATTATGCAAACTCCTGTATTCACAGAGATCGGGAAATCTCCGTATTACAGGAAAAAAAGGTTATGAGCTACTTAAAAAATTAGCTGAATCAAAGCGTTGTTTTCTTACTTCCAGTAGTGAGCCTTTAACCTTTTCTCCTGAGTATTATGATCTTGTCCTTGCATGGGTTACACACGATTTAGACCATTCATTACTGCAATCCAATTTGGGTGAATATCAAGCCATTGTACCAACTACCCCAAAAATCATGGTTGATGAAGAGAAAAATACCCTCTACGAAATGACCACACAGCTTGGTCAAAAAAGCTTAGCATTGTTACTAAAAGCACCCGTACTCCAAAACGACCAGCTGATCAACGTGTATGAATCCCTGTATACGTTAGCACCCATCCCAGTCCCGATAGGCTATAGCATTGAAACGCTTCATGTCGCTCCCATTCCGCATATCACCTTACAAAAAAACAGTGAAACTAAGGAATATAAAATCCATTTGACGATGAAGTATGAAGAATTTCAGTGCGAATGCTCTTCCGATGCAGATCGACATTATGTGAGTAAACAGGAGAAACGCATTGAAATTATTCGGGATAAAAAAGGGGAAAATGAGGCGATTAAAACGCTGAATCATTGTGGATTTATCCGTGAAATCATCAATAATCAACTTTATTTTTTCACCAAAAATTCTTTGAACACACAAACAGCGTTACAAGTATGGAACGATTTTCTCACCCTTCATCGTCAAATTCTGGAAGATAACGGGTGGATTATTGTAATTGAAGAGGATTTTACCCTTCGTTTTGACGTTGCAGAATCCATCAGTGCAGAAAGTGAAGCGATTAATGCGTGGTTTAGTCTCTCTTTTGATTTGGAATTTGATGGCGTATCCCGTCCTCTCGTACCCTTGTTGGCATCTATTATTAGCCAATATGATCATTACCATACACTCCCCCCTAAACTGAATGTGGAGATTAAAGAAAACCATTATGTGAGTATTGATACTATCGAGATGGAACCCATTTTAAAGACAATTTTTGAACTCTTTGACCAACGTGATGAAAAGGGTTCCCTTAAAATTGGAGCGTATGAATCCCACTTGATCTATGATCTGGATGAGAATGTAGCATGGAAAGGGTCACGTGAACTTCTCACACTGGGTGAAAAACTCAAAAATTTTGAGACCATCGAACGTGCCACTCCCCCCCAAGCATTAACGGCTACCCTAAGAGAGTATCAGCAGGAGGGACTTGATTGGCTTGGGTTCTTGCACGAATTTCGATTTGGCGGTATTTTAGCCGATGATATGGGGTTGGGGAAAACAATCCAGACTCTATCACACCTCTCACTGCTTAAAGAAACGGGAAAACTTACTCTCCCCTCGCTTATTATTATGCCAACCTCGCTCATCGCTAACTGGCGTAACGAAACACACCGTTTTACCCCCAATCTCTCAGTCTTAATACTGCATGGTTCCCAACGGATGGATGTGTACGAAAAGATCGATGAATATGACATCGTCCTCACTACCTATCCTCTTATTGTGCGTGATGTGGACGTATTAGAGAAAAGACAGTTTGACTATATCATCCTTGATGAAGCTCAAAAAATCAAAAACCCTAAAACGAAGATGGCACAAGCCATTAAAACGTTACACGCTCATCATCGTTTAGCCCTTAGTGGTACTCCGATTGAAAATCATTTGGGAGAATTGTGGTCAATTTTTTCGTTTTTAATGCCTGGATTTTTGGGAAATATGAGCTTCTTCAGAGAAGCTTACCAAAACCCCATCGAAAAAGAACGTGATAGGGATGTGCAAGAGCGGTTGAATCGTCGTATCAAGCCTTTTTTACTGCGTCGTACAAAAGAATCTGTGGTCTTAGAACTTCCTCCCAAAACGGAAATTATCAAATATACTCAGTTTGAACCCAAGCAAGCCAAACTTTATGAGACCATTAGGGTTACTATGGAGAAAAAAGTACAAGACGCGATACGCTCTAAGGGGATTGGAAGTTCTCACATTACGATCCTTGATGCCCTCCTTAAGCTACGTCAAGTATGTTGTGACCCCTTGCTCCTCTCACTTGATGAAGCCAAAAAAGTTAAAGAATCCGCCAAACTGGAATTGTTGATGGATTTGCTCGAAGAGCTACTCTCTGAAGGGCGTAAAATTCTTATTTTTTCGCAATTTACTTCAATGCTCTCTATTATTGAAGCCAAACTCAATGGAGAGAAAATACCCTACACTAAACTCACCGGTCAGACACGCAAACGCGAAGAAGCGATCAATGCATTTACCAATGGAGAAGCAAAAAT
Source organism: Sulfuricurvum sp. (assembly GCA_036170115.1). Taxonomy (GTDB): domain Bacteria; phylum Campylobacterota; class Campylobacteria; order Campylobacterales; family Sulfurimonadaceae; genus Sulfuricurvum. Next base: position 5,427 of record JAVHOQ010000056.1, on the reverse strand, counting down.
ATTTCTCATCAGTCTCAAAGCTGGAGGGGTAGGTCTAAACCTTACCCAAGCCGATACCGTTATCCATTATGATCCATGGTGGAACCCAGCAGTAGAAAATCAAGCGACCGATAGAGCCTATCGTATTGGTCAGGAGAAAGCCGTATTTGTTTATAAACTCATCGTTGAAAATTCGATTGAGCAGAAGATTTTAGAACTTCAAACTAAAAAACAACGTATTCAAAACACCATTTACGAGGGTGAAGAGAACGATAAAGAGAACGTATTTAAAGGAGAAGAACTTTTGAATCTTCTTAAAAGTTAAAAACCTCATTTTCCCTATCTCTCTTGGCGGTACGGGAAGAGAGATGGTTTCTACTTTACAACTAAGGATAAGCGAGGATAAAATTCAGCTATTTTTTAGGATAAATTCTTTAATATTTCTATATGTTTAAGTTTTTAGGAATATAGTTATGAAAACCATTGATATTCACACTCACCTCCTCAGCAGTGATGTTAGGTTTGATCGTTTTTACGACAAATTGGCATTGCATTTTTTCGCCAAAAAGTTCGGAATGAACCTCAAAGCACTCTTGGATGATCCCTACGGCGAATATACCCGCGCGTTGCTTGCATCGGTCAGAAACTCTCACTACGTCAAAAAAATTGTCCTCTTTGGTGTTGATGCACGGGTCGATGAGGCGGGAAAAGTTCTTCATAAAGACATCACCGTATGTGCGACCAACGAAGACGTAGCGGCACTCTACCAAGGGAATGAGGATGTCATCATCCCCTTTTTCTCCATCAACCCAAAACGCCCCGATGCCCTCGATCTCATCGACCGCTACGCCGATGCGGGATTTGCGGGAGCGAAGTTTTTGCAAAACTACTGGGGGGTTGATACCCGCGAAGAACGTTATCGTCCCTATTTTGACAAACTCTCCCAGCGTGGTCTACCGCTGATTGTCCATATTGGGAGTGAGAGCAGTGTCCATTCGTTCAAATCGTGTGAGAGTATTCAGATGCTAAATCATCCGCTAGAGGCGGGAGTACAGGTGATTTGTGCGCACATGGCACTGAGTTATGATGTACTTCACCTTTTCAAATCGCTTTCTAAAAATCCCAAATATTTTAATGCCGAGTATTACACCCTCATCGATATGCTCAAACGCTATCCCAATCTCTACGCCGACATCAGCGCATTGCTTACCCCTGTGAGAGCGAAAGTATTGCGTCATCTAAGCACGCAAAACGATATCCATCATAAGCTTCTTTTCGGTACTGATTTTCCTGTCCCGTTTAGTACGGTGTTTACCAGTTACGACCTTCCCTACGCCAAACGGTTTGAACTCTCCCGTGAAACAAACCCATTTGACCGCTATGCCAAAGCGATTTTAGAGTATTTCCCCGCAAGCAATCCCCTCTATACCAACTACACCAAACTACTAGGAGAATAAAAAGGGATTTTCTTTTATCGTACTCCCCGTGTGAGGAGATTTTGGGCAAAGCCTCGTGCCTCTTCCCCAATCGCCTCTCCGCTGATGATACGGGCAATCTCTTCAATGCGCTCTTCGTGGCTTAGTTCACGAACACGGCTTTGATCCTCTTTGTAGACCAAAAAGTGTTGATCCCCCATGGAGGTGAGTTGGGGTTGGTGGGAGATGACAAAAATTTGGTAATTTTTGGAGAGATGACGTAGCACTTTGGCGACACTCATCGACTCTTCGCCACTGAGATTGGCATCGATTTCATCGAGCATTAATACCCCGCCTTGACCCTCCATGCACTCCACTTTCAGTGCCAAAAGAGCCAAGCGGAGACGGTTAAACTCTCCTGAGCTGAGTTTGTCTAATTGTGTCCCCTCCAATCCCAAAAGCACCCGATCAACCCCAAATGCACTCAATTCGATGGGTTCGACTCTAAGGGTCGCATTGCGTAAATACAGCATGGAGAGGTAGCCATTGAGCTTATCATGCAGTGTAGGAAGAATCGTTTTACGTCGTTTGGAGAGGGTTTTAGCAAGGGTTGAGAGCTGTTTTTGGTGTTTTTCGATACGGGCGTAGAGGTGGGTTTTGGAGGTTTCGATATTTTGGTAGGATTCTAACTCTACTATCTTTTGTTGGCGATAGTCCAATGCCTCTTGGATCCCTCCGTAGCGTCGTTTCAATTGCGCAATGTGTTCAATGCGATCCAAAATTGCTTCAATGGACACCTCTTCTAAAAGTTCTAAATTTTCCAATTCCCCCTCGAACACGTTGCGCAACTCATTCATCGCATCATCGAAAAAAGCAGAGGGGTTGTCCAAAAGGGTCAAGGCAGTGGAGACACTGGATTCAAAATGGAAAATGGCTTGGGCTGCTTGGATCGCTTCGTGAATTTTTTCTTTTTTGGAGAGCTGTTTTTTGATCTTTTGAAGTTCCTCATCTTCCCCGATTGTGGGGTGAATCGCATCAATTTTTGCTATCTCAAATTCGGCAAACTCTTTGAGTTGGAGAAGTTTTTTCTCTTGCGCTTCCAATGTGCTTAAGTGTTCTTCCTCTTTTTTGAACGTAGCGTAGAGGGTTTGGTAGGTTACAAGATCATCACGATGGCTTGGGGTAGTATGGGCAATGTGGGCATCGACCAAATTCATCAATGAGGAGGGTTCAAAATCGGTGTAATTTTTGAGGCTTAAATGGCGTAAATAGCCACGGCTAATGGTCTCAATGGCGGATTTTGAGGTGCGTTGATTGTTGATAAAATAGGACGTTTTTTCTTTTTTGACCTGACGAAAAATATTGGGAAGTTCATTGATAATACCATACTGCTCTTCATCAAGGTGCCACGTGACCGAGGATTCACAGATACTAGCTTCGACATTGTCCAGTCCCACGGAGGCTAAAATCGAGCGCATCAAAATCGATTTACCGCTGCCGCTTGGCCCTGTAAACACAACAAGCCCCGATTTGAATTCCAATTGGGCTTCTGTGAAGGACAAAAATTCTTTGAGATAAAAGCGTTCAATCATGGTTTAATTCCCCCATCCTAATTTTTCTTTGAGTACGTCAAAATAGTTAAATTCTTTACGATGAATGAGATGCGCACCGCTTTGGGCTAGCTTAATATGCACCGTATCGTGATGGGTGATTTTCACCATCTCTTGCCCATCCAAGATCACCAACGCATTGGCATCAAGGGTTTTAATCTCAATCTCAAAATGCCCTGGAAGAACCACAGGGCGTTGGGTAAGCGAGTGGGGACAAATGGGGGTAAGGGCAAAAACATTCGTATTGGGAAACAATACTGGCCCCCCAGCAGAGAGGTTATACGCGGTGGAACCTGTAGGGCTAGAGACCACCACCCCATCGCCATAATAGGTATTAAAATTACGCCCATCCACATACGTCTCTAGCCGAATCATTTTGGAAATCGAAGGGCGGGTAAGGACGATGTCATTAAACGCGACGACTTCACGAATCCCATGTTTGGTGCTAATGGTCGCTTGTACCATCACCCGATCATCAATACGAAAATCCCCCACAAGGAGTTTATCGACAAAGCTTTCCAATTCATTAAAATCCAAATCGGCTAAAAAACCCAATTTCCCCGCATGAATCCCCAAAACGGGTAATTGAAACGGATAGACCCGTCGCACCGCAGAAATAAGGGTACCATCTCCCCCCACGGTGACCAAAAAATCGCAATGACTGCACATCATCTCGAAAGGTTCCCCCATCACATCGATCATTCCGCCACTAATATGGTCGATGAATACCTCAATGTTACGGGACTCGAAAATCCGCTTGGTCTCCAAAAACATCGTTTTGAGTTCGGGCGTTGAGGGGCGTAAAATGATCCCAACGCTTTTAATGGAAGTGAGTATCACGGCGAATCTCGTTTGTGTGGATTTTGAGGTTATTATAACGAACTTTTAACACGCAGGAAACAGAATCGATCCCAATCGTACCAACGTTGACCCACACGCAATAGCAAGCTCGAAATCTTCACTCATTCCCATCGAACAGATGGTGGCGTTGGGAAGTTGTTCAAAAAGTGAGCGGGTACGTTCAAAGCTTTTTTGAATCGTGGGGCGATCGTGAGTATGTGCGCCGATGCTCATCACCCCTTTGAGCTGAATATGGGGGCATTGTTCTTGAATTTGGGCGTACGCGTGGAGTGAGGCTTCGGGTAAAAATCCTGATTTGGTGGATTCGTACGCCGAATTGATTTGGATCAGTGCCGAAACGCTTTTCCCCTCACGAGCGAGGCGATCATTGAGAGCAAGGGCCAATTCCACCGAATCAATCGAGTGAACTAACGCAGGGTTCAGAGAAATAAGGGGATTAATCTTATTTTTTTGGAGCGAACCAATAAAGTGCCACTCCAGTGGAAGCGCATCAAGGGCAGTGGCTTTAAGCTGGAGCGATTGGACTTTATTTTCCCCAAACGCCCGCTGACCGATGGCATATAACGCCTCAATAGCCGATTCATCGACATACTTGCTCACCGCAACCATTTTGACGATATGGTGGTCACTCACCCCCAAACGGGCTTTTTCGATCCGTTCAATCACCCCATCTAAGTGGCGTTTATACTCCAGTTGTGTCATGGTAATAACCTCATAATATCGTTATATAGTCCTAGCATCATTAATCCCATCAAGATCACCCATCCCATAATGGTCGCTTGGGTGATAAAGGATTCACTGGGGGCTTTTCCTCGAATCATTTCATAGAGATTCAAGACAATATGTCCCCCATCGAGTGCGGGGATGGGGAGAAAATTCAGCACCCCTAAATTAATGGAGATAAGGGCGGCAAGAAAAAAGATCGACATCCATCCATACGCGGTAGCATCGGCGGTAATTTTGACGATGCTCACCACTCCCCCCACCTCTTTAGCCGGAACCACTCCTGTAAGGAGCTTTTGGACACTCTCTACAATAAGGACGGTGGTATCGTAGGTTTGCTTGGAGGCATAGTCAATTTTTCCAAAAAAATCAAGGTGGTGAGTCTCTAACAGAGGGGCAATCCCTACTAATCGTTTTTGAATTTTCTCTTTAAAAAGATTGGTACTCTCTTGCACTTTTGGAGTGACCATAAGTGTCTGACGTGTTCCATTCCGATCAATAATGAGAGTCAGTGAGCCTGTGGAGTGACTAATTGTTTCGGAAAGCTCCTCCCATTGGGTAATTGCTTTCCCATTAACCGAGAGAATCGTATCACGGGGCAAAATTCCCCCTTTTTGGGCAGGAGAGTCTTTTATCACTTCTCCAACTACAGCTTTTCCTGCAACAGGCAAGTGAACCTGTGGATTACCAAACGCAATTCCCAAAAAAAGGACCCACGCGGTGAAAAAATTTGCCAGTGGACCGGCGGCGAGGATAAGGATTTTTTGCCACGGTTTTTTGACCGTATAGCTATCGGTGTCGTAACTCAACGCCGTAGGATTCATATCCTCTTGCCCTTT
>JAVHOQ010000055.1:0-14761 GCA_036170115.1 Sulfuricurvum sp. | reverse complement strand
CTTTTAAAGTGCCTAATACAGGACGTCTTTAGGGTTTTTCAGGGCTGACTACTTACAAAGTGCCAAAAAGAGTTAAACTTGTAAGATGCGGGAGTCACGAAACGTAAATACGACTTTACGTAAAAAGTACGTAAAGTCAGTTTTTAATCCCCGCATGATCGCACCGTTCATGATAATCAGCCGCCATCTTGAGTAAAAAAGGGACGCTAAGGTTGAGGATAAAGGCACTCAGTGAGATTAAAAACAGATCGGTATTGGAGATAAGTTTTAATGACAATGCTGCTATGGCGACCAAAAAAGTCACTTCCGCTCTCCCTTGCATCGCAATCCCAATGACCGTGGCCGACCGCCATGGAAGATGGTTGATAAATCGTGCAGCAAAAGATGCTGCGATAAATTGGGCAACAAAGACACTCACAGAGAGGAATAATGCACTCAAAAGGAGTCCCCCTAACGCAGAAAAATCCTTGATCTTCATGTGTAACCCAATGTTGATAAAGAAAATAGGGGCAAAAAAGTAGAGCGTCAAAAAGCGAAGTTTTTCGCTGGCTTCATGAAAAATATCTTTTGACCCGTGTGAATGAACACTAAAATGGTCTTTGTTGATAATCAGCCCCATAAAATACGCCCCCAAAGCGACACTGGTTCCAAAAAAATCGGCGATCATAGATCCCAAAAACGCCAAAAAGATCATCATGACAATGGCAGCATTTTCTTCTTGTTTCCCCAAAAATATTCCTGCCCCTGCGTGCGAATAGATGGAAGCTTTGGTACGGGTCAAAAAGGCGATAAGACCATTTTTTTTGAGCGAATCGATGGGGTGAAATAAAAAGAAGACGTACGCGATCAATCCCATAGTAAGACTAAAGAGGATAAATGATTGGATAGGAGGCAATGCCAATGAGAGAATACTTTGTACGGAAATAGCCCCCGATGATGCCCCCAAAGAGACCAACATCCCCCCCAAGACACCCCATAAAATCAAAGAAATCACATCATCGGTCAATGCTGCAGCGACAATAATGGGTTGGAGTTCCTCTTTGGCTCTAAACTGAAGCGTATTGAGGGTTAAAAAGGCGATGCCAATGGAGGTGGGGGCAAATGCCATGGCAAAGACCAGTGCGTGGATGGTATTGTGGGTGAGGAGCATTTGGATCCCATAGACCACACCAAAGGGGAGAATAACCCCTGCAATGGCAATTTTCCACCCTTTTTGAACACCGACCATAAAACTGTGGAGATTCTCTTCCAGCCCCAAATAAAAAAACAAAAAAATGGTACCAATGAAGGCGAAAATTTCAATGGTGACCGATTCGCAGGAGAGGAGATGGAGATTGACGGCGATAAGACCCCCAATGAGGTAAAAAAGGACATCGGCAATCGCAGTTTTTTTGGAAGCCAATAGGGAAAAAATGATAATACTTAGGAGATACAGTAAGGTTAAAATGGTGGTCATTTCCATGTAAAGCCCCTTTTTTGGAGGGAATTGTATCTAATCTTAAACAACTTTAGACTACCATTGCACCCTTAACGTTATTTCAATCTTGCACCCAAAGGCTTACCCATGAAAGATGTCAGTATTATCATCCTTGATTTTGGTTCCCAATACACTCAGCTCATTGCTCGCCGTTTGCGCGAAGACAAAGTCTATTGTGAGGTGCTTCCGTATCACACTAAAATTGATGCTATTAAAGCAAAAAATCCCCAAGGGATTATTCTCAGTGGAGGACCTTCATCGGTTTATAATAAAGATGCGTATGAAGTTGATCAAGGGGTTTATGCCCTGAATATCCCTGTATTGGGAATTTGTTATGGAATGCAACGGATTGCCGTTGATTTTGGTGGTTCGGTCATCCGCAGTGACCATCACGAATATGGTAAAGCTGAATTAACCATTGATATGACCCAACACTCTCCCCTTTTTGCTCATTGTGAAGATGAGCGTACGGTGTGGATGAGTCACTCCGATAAAGTCGATGTCTTGCCTGAGGGGTTTGTCCCAATCGCCTATTCGGCGAACTCTCCCTACGCTGCCATTGCCCATGAAGAAAAAATGGTCTATGCCATGCAGTTTCACCCTGAGGTGAATCACTCCGAAGAGGGGTATTTGATGCTACGCAATTTTGCTCGTACGATTTGTGGTATCACGGCAAAATGGGATATGGGACATTTCCTCAAAGAACAAATTGTCAAAATCCGCGCCCAAGTGGGTGAGGGGAAAGTGCTGTGTGCTTTGAGTGGTGGAGTCGATTCTTCGGTGGTGGCAGCGTTGTTGTACGAAGCCATTGGGAATCAACTTATCCCTGTTTTTGTCGATAACGGTCTCTTACGCAAAGGGGAGCGTGAATCGGTGGAAAATATTTTCAAAGTGCATCTCAAAGTCCCTTTGGTCGTTGCCGATGCGTCGGAGAATTTCTTGGGTAAACTTTCAGGGGTGACCGATCCTGAAACCAAGCGCAAAATCATTGGTCATACCTTTATCGAAGTGTTTGAGCAAGAAGCCAAAAAACATGATGGGATTAAATTCCTTGCGCAAGGGACGTTGTATCCTGACGTTATCGAATCGGTTTCGGTCAATGGCCCCTCAGTGACCATCAAATCGCATCACAACGTTGGGGGATTACCGGATTGGATGGATTTTGAGTTGATTGAACCCCTACGTGATTTGTTTAAAGACGAAGTGCGTAAATTGGGACTTGAGTTGGGCTTACCCGATTCATTGGTTAACCGTCACCCCTTCCCCGGGCCTGGATTGGGGATCCGTATTATGGGTGAAGTCAACAAAGCCGATTTGACCCTTTTACGCGAAGCCGATGCGATTTTGCTGGATGAACTCAAAGCCAGTGGCTATTACACCAAAACATGGCAAGCGTTTGCGGTATTGCTCAACGTTAAATCCGTTGGGGTGATGGGGGACAATCGTACCTATGATAATACGGTGTGTGTCCGTGTCGTCGAAGCCGTGGATGGAATGACCGCCACGTTTGCCCATCTTCCCCACACCTTACTGGAGCGTATTAGCCGTCGTATTATTAACGAAGTCGATGGGATCAATCGTGTCGTGTATGATATTAGTTCCAAACCCCCCGCTACCATCGAATGGGAATAAGACCCCTTTACCTCTTTTCGCACACCCCATACGCGGGGGTGCATCATATTCCCATCTTACAGACTCAGTTTTTTACCCCCTCGATCGATTTTACCCGCTATGATGGGCTGGTGGTCACCTCCAAGCAAATACTAGAAGCATTACGTCCTTACACGGGATGGGAACATCTCCCCATTATCGCCATTTCTGAGGCAACCGCACGCCATTTTCGTAGTGCAGGGTATAACGTGATTGCCACGGCTAAAGGGTATGGGGTACAATTGGCTCCTTTGATTAAAGAGCATGGGGGAAAATGGCTCTATTGTCGTCCTAAAGTGGTGGCTAGCACATGGAGGGAGGGGATCGTGGATCAGGTCATTTTGTATGAAACCCAGTGTAATGATCGTATTGAAACCATTCACCTAGAAGAGAATGCCATTATGATTTTTACCTCCCCCTCCAGCGTGGCGTGTTTTTTAGCCAAAGCCTCTTTTCTCCCCACCCATACGGTGATTGTGATTGGAAAAACAACCCAAAAAGCGTTGCCCTTAGGAGTACCATCGATCGTAAGTGATGTGACAAGCGTTCAATCGTGTGTTGAAAAAGGGGAAGAACTTTCGGTATTGCAAAGCTGATTTTGAATCTAAAAATGGTGAAACACGTGTTGAATGAGAAACACTATAACATGAGAATTAAGCTTTTTGAGGTTATAATTATCATTCTCTGGGCGCAGCGACTAATCGCATTTTGAGGGTTCTACATATACACTCTGTGGATTGGTAGTCGTCTTGGTGCGTCGGTGGTCTTGTTTGAGCCTTACGGGGTGAGAGATTGCCGCCCGATGGATGCTCGGTCTGCTTTTTTTACGCTTTGAGAACCAAGGCAGTTGCGAAACGCCCGCCCGGGGAGTTTGTATTAGATGAACATTTAGGGATAAATATTGACCTAATATAAGCAATTTTTTATAAGGTATCACATGAAAGTAATGGTCATTGGAAGTGGTGGACGAGAATTTTCGATCGGGAGAGTTCTTAAAAATGACCCTGAAGTCTCTGCCCTTTATTTTGCTCCGGGTAATGGTGCAACGTCTATGTTAGGTGAAAATATTGCGATTAAAGAATACGACGCATTGGCGCAGTTTGCCCTTGATAATGGCATTGATCTTACCATCGTAGGGCCTGAGGGACCGCTTAGTGATGGCGTTGTCGATATTTTCAAGGCAAAAGGGTTGGTTATTTTTGGTCCTTCCAAAGCCGCTGCACAATTAGAGGGTTCTAAAGTGTATATGAAAAACTTTTTGGCCAAATATAACATTCCTACAGCTGGCTATATCCAGACCGATCATATCGGGGATGCGTTCAAGTTTATCGAATCACTCACCGTTCCCATTGTGGTAAAAGCCGATGGATTGTGCGCGGGTAAAGGGGTAATCATCGCTATGAGCTATGAAGAGGCAAAAGTAGCCGTTTCTGAAATGCTCAGTGGTAAATCGTTTGGGGATGCGGGTAAACGGGTGGTCGTCGAAGAGTTCTTAGACGGCTATGAACTTTCGATGTTTGCTTTGTGTGATGGAAAAGATTTTATCCTTCTCCCCGCAGCTCAAGACCATAAACGCCTTTTGGACAATGGTGAGGGACCCAATACCGGTGGGATGGGGGCGTATGCGCCGACACCGTTGGTCGATGAGGTCATTTACGAAAAAGTTAAAGAGCGTATCGTTCGACCTACGTTAGAGGGGATGCAAGAAGAGGGTGCGCCCTTTGAGGGTGTTTTGTTTATCGGATTGATGATTGTCAATGGCGAACCCATTACCTTGGAGTTTAATGTCCGTTTTGGGGATCCTGAATGTGAAATTTTGATGCCGTTACTTAAAACACCTGCCAGTGAGCTGTTTTATAAAGCCGCTACCAAGCAACTCGATACCCTCAAAGTCGAATTTCATGACCAATACGCCGTGGGTGTGGTGATGGCAAGTCACAATTATCCCTACGACAACTCCGTACCTGCGGAAATTATCGTGGATACCGTGCATCACGAAGAGATTGCGCTGCATACCCATATTGCGTATGCAGGGGTAAGTGAAGAAGAGGGGAAACTCTATGCCACAGGTGGACGGGTATTGGTCTGCGTCGGCGTGGGTGAAAGTATTAAGCAAGCACGCGATCGTGCCTATATGCTCTGCGGTCAAGTCCATTTTGCCGGTAAAAAACTTCGTACCGATATTGCGTATCAGGCTTTACGTCCATGAACGACGAAATTATACTCGAGTATCAACTCGCCTCGACGTGGAAACGCTCTTGGGCGTTTGCCATCGATCAACTGCTCCTCTCTCTTTTGCTTTCCATTATCCTTTTTTCGTATGTACGTCCCGATATGGGTTTTGAAGAGATTATGGCATTGACGCAACACTTTATGTGGGAATACTCCCTTTTGTGCATTGCGTATCAGACCCTTTTTACCCTGATCTATGGGGCAAGTTTGGGAAAAATGGCGATGAAAATACGGGTCGTTGAATTGGCGTACCCTCAAGGGAATCCCCAGTTTTGGTGTGCATTGAATCGTGCTGTCTTTCGTGTGGTGAGTGAAGCGGTATTGTACATAGGGTTTGCATGGGCATTTTTTGACCCTTTCCGTCGCAGTTGGCATGATTTTAGTGCCAGAACGTTGGTGATTGATGCGTAAAATTGTTGTTATTGGGCTTTTTAATGCCACCATGGCATGGAGTAGTGAGCAGGTTTGGATGATTGGAGAGCAGGTGGATGCCAATGGAAGCATTGTCCATTCAACCACCTATCCAACGTTAATCTATCAAGATCAAGTGGTGAGTGCGCAAACTCTGACGTACGATAATAACACCAGTATCGTAGAAGCATTTGGTCAGGTCAATGCGTTTAAGGGGGGACAATACCACACAATCAGTGAGTATTCGCGTCTCAATCTCGCTAAAGAGACCCGTTATCTCAAACCCTATTACGCTATTGATACCAACAGCAGTGCATGGATTAGTGCGGTGGATGCCACAGGGTGTCAAAATAAGATTGATCTCTCCAAAGGGATGCTTTCGGGGTGTGATTCGACGAAGCCTTTATGGAAAATTCATTTTACCCATGCCGATTACGATACCCAAAGCCAGTGGGTCAATATGTATAACGCACTGTTGTACGTCAAAGATGTCCCCGTGATGTATTTACCCTATTTTGGGTACCCCACCGATCAAACACGCCGAAGTGGCTTGTTGATACCCACGTTTGGATTTTCCAATGGAGAAGGGTTTTATTACCAACAACCGATCTATCTTGCTCCCAAAAATTGGTGGGATGTGGAGTTACGCCCTCAAATTCGTACCTCACGCGGAGAGGGAATGTACAGTGATTTTCGATTTGTCGATGGGGCTAATTCCAAGGGAACGCTCCGTTTGGGATATTTTAAAGAGCAAGAAGGGTATGCCGTAGCCCACAATTTGGCGTTTAAAAAACACTATGGATACAATTTTGACTATCGTAATACCGCCCTTTTATCACAGTGGTTTGGGATAAATCTCTCCGGTGAATCAGGGTTGTATGTCCGTACCAGTCGCATGAGTGATGTGGATTACCTCAATCTTCAGCACAGCGACCAAATTTATAATGTCACCTCAAACCAAGTGATCTCTCGGGTGAACAGTTACTACAATGGGGAGAAAAACTATTTTGGTCTTTATGCTAAGTATTACCAATATTTGGATCAATCCAGTAACGCACGTACCATCCAAACCCTTCCCAACCTTCATTATCACCGTTACTTAGAGAGTTTTCTTGGAAATCATCTTCTCCTCAATGGAGATGCAACGGTGAACAATTTTTACCGTGACGAAGGTAAAAAAGGGATTCAAGGGGATATGGTCATCCCCCTTACGTTGCGGACTTCTTTGCTGGATGGAGTTGTGGATGCCAGTTATACGGCGAACAGTTCTCTTAGAATGCTTAGTTTGTACGGTAACGATGCGAATCTCAGTAACGGAGGGCAAACCCTTAATAATACCAATCAGGGGTTGTATGCGCAGCTGAGTCACGTCTTTAAGCTAAGCAATGCCTTGGTGCGCCCTTATTCAACCTTTACCCATGTTATGGCACTGGAAGTGAGTTATTCCAGCGCGGGAAGTCATGTCTACAGTGGATATTATAAAGAATATGCTGCAGCGTGTACGCTGGGGAATACCGATCCTGCGTGCGATTTTTATACCCTTAATCCTCCCCGTGACACTTTGGCGTTTGCCCTTAACAACTATATCATGCAAAAAAATAAGCAAGTTTTTTCCGATCGGTTATCCCAAAATTTTTACCGTGATCCCACAGGTAATAGCGCGTCTGAACTGCAAAATGAAGCCGAGTGGCAAGTCAATAAGTCGTTGTCATTGTACAACCAAACGGCGTTTAACCATTCCCGTGGGCGTATTACCAAAGAACAAAATACCATTCGCTATGCCGATGGATCGCTCAGTGCCAGTATGAGTCATTACTATACGGATACGCTCATCAGTGGTATGCCCACGTATGCCAGTTATCTAACCGCCAATGCTAATTATACGTATAATGATAATTATAAATTTTTTACCCTTGCCGCATACGATTACCATGCAAACGTACTCAAACGGGAGGAAGTTGGTTTTATGTACACCACCCGATGCCTCGATTTTGGGTTAAAGTTTGTTCAAAATATTCGACCGATTTCCACCATTGTCAATGCCAATGATTCGGTGAATGATAAATATATCTATGTGACCATTCTCTTTAAACCATTGGGTGGTTCGATGTTTAACTATCATTTGAATAATAACTAAAGGGACGCAACGTTATGAAATTAGAAGCAAAAGTTGGATTGTTTGTTACGGTATCGCTTGGAGCGCTTTTATTACTTTCAACGCAAGTAACCTCATTGGGAAAATGGGGACAAAAAGGGTATTCCATCGATGCGTATGTTGATGATGCTTCAGGCGTTGAGAAACAAACCCACGTCTCCATGAATGGGGTCATGATTGGTGAGGTGCAAGCCATTACCATTGAGGGCAAACACGTACGACTCCAATTGTTGATTAATGAAGGGGTAAAAATTCCCGAAGACTCCTCTATCATCGTTGCCCAAGAGTCGTTATTAGGTTCAAAAGTACTCAATATCGTGGTGGGAGATGCCCATACCTACCTTAAAACGCAAGGGATATTGGCGCAATCCAAACGATACGCTTCGTTTGACCAAACCAGTGATTCGGTCAATGATGCGGCTAAAGAGTTTCAGCTTTTATTGCACGATTTTCGTACCACACTGGATGAAGAACACCGCAAAGCGATTCAAGATGCGATTGTCGCTTTCCGCGATGTGGGGGTGAACCTCAATGGGGTTATTATGGAAAATCGTACTCAGTTGCATGATGCCATTAGTAATTTTAGGGCGATGAGCGGTGGTTTTTCCCAAACCGCCAATACGGTCAATCAAGACCTCCCCGCTATTATGGATCATACGAATTCTTTGACCACCCGTATTGATAACATCAGTGGTGCATTGGAGCATAAACTCCCTGAGGCGGTCGATAAATTTGTAAAAATCGAGGACAACGTCAGTGATATTTTGGCGGAAAATCGTAGTGGTCTTAAGAGTACCATTACCTCAGCCGATTCGTTTTTCAAAAGTGGTGAACAAGCCTTTTCGCGCGTAGATACCCTCCTTTCTACCTTTACAACTAGTGAATTACAAGTGGCGATGCACACCGATGCAATGATGCGCGATGGGTATGGAAAAATTTATTTGGGAGCGACGTATCTTCCGAATCCTGAGACCTATTATATGGTGGATTTAGTCAGTACTAATGATTATTCGATTACCCAAACCGCACTCCCCGGACCGCATGTCAAAGGGAAACGGTACATCTCAGGACAATACGGAAAACGGTTTGGGGATACCCTTTTGAGATTTGGTGCGATTGAATCTACCGGCGGTATTGGGGTTGATTATTTTATGGATCATGATAAACTCAAATTTTCGGCCGAGGCGTTTGACTGGAGTGCCATTAACGATGTTCGAGGAAGCAATGTCCACCTCAAAGCACAAGCACGATACCAACTCTTAAAACATTTGGAATTCTCAGCGGGATGGGATAACTTCTTGAATTCTCAAGCTCAAAACGTCTTTTTTGGACTAGGGGTTCGATTTATTGATAACGATATCAAATATTTATCGGGTGCTGCCACTTTGGCTCGATAAGTTACGTGATTTAATTTTAAGGAACGATATGAAATATGATATTACATTGGCATTAACCAACAAAGAAGAGTCTTATGCGCTCAATCAAGTGGCGGCGCAAGCCAATGGGGCTGTTTGGCTAACGTCGGGGAATACCGTCATTTTAGCTACCGTTGTGGTCGATGAGACCGATTTTGTCGATGAAGATTTTTTACCCTTGACGGTGCAATACCTCGAAAAAAGTTACGCGGCAGGAAAATTTCCCAGTGGATTTATCAAACGTGAAACCAAACCCAGTGATTTTGAAGCCCTTACCTCCCGTATTGTGGATCGATCGCTGCGTCCTTTGTTTCCCAAAGGGTTTGCTAACCCTATTCAAATCTCTATTTTGGTACTAAGCAGTGATCCAGAGTCGGATTTACAAGTATTGGCACTCAATGCCGCTTCGGCTGCTTTGTACCTATCGGATGTTGATATTTTCACGTCTGTAAGTGCCGTTCGCGTAGGAAAAATTGATGGGGAGGTTGTTATCAACCCGACGTTATCTCAGTTGAAACAAAGTACCCTTGATCTCTATCTGGCAGGAAGTCGTGACGATATGTTAATGATTGAGATGCAAGCCAATGGCAGCGATGAAGCGATTTCCCTAGGGGTTGGGGGCGAGCTTTTTATGGATCCTCTTGCCATTTCTGAAGTAGCACTTCAACGTCGTAGCAACGCATTACCTGAAGATGAACTTATTGAGATATTAGCACGCGCCCAAGAGGAGCTTACGACGGCGAATGTCGCGTATGAAAGTGCTTTTAAGCCGTATGCCAAATTTGCGTTTGAATTGAAATATGTGGTGAGTGATGTGGATGAATCGATGGCGGAGTATGTCCGTTTGCACCATACCGAAGATCTTAAGCGTGGCATTGCTCAAATGGCAAAAACAGAGCGTTCCAAAGCGTTGCGTACCATCCGTAAAAAAATCATGGAATCACAGTCTCACTGGGATGAACACGCACTCAAAAAAGCGATTGAAGTGGTGAAACGTTCCATGGTGCGCGCCCAAATTTTGGATGATAATGTCCGTGCCGATGGTCGTAAGCTTACGGAAGTACGACCCATTCGTATTGAGACTAATATTCTCCCCAGCGCCCACGCCTCTGCGCTGTTTACTCGAGGTCAGACCCAAGCTTTGGTTGTTTTGACCTTAGGGGGAGCCAAAGATGCTCAAATGTATGAGGGATTAACCGATAAAGGGAGCCAAAACGAAGGGTTTATGGTTCATTACAATTTTCCTGGATTTAGTGTTGGGGAACCCTCACCCATTGGTGCGCCACGTCGTCGTGAATTGGGGCATGGTAATTTAGCCAAGCGAGCATTAGAAGGTTCTACTGTTCGTAATGGTCAAACCATCCGTTTGGTCTCTGAAATTTTGGAATCCAATGGTTCTTCGTCGATGGCAACCATCTGCGGTGGCTATATGGCGTTACGTGCGGGAGATATTGACGTGTGTGAACCTATTGCAGGTGTGGCGATGGGGATGATCCAAGAGGGGAATCGTCACGCTATTTTGAGTGATATTATGGGACTAGAAGACCATGATGGTGATTTGGATTTCAAAGTAGCCGGTTCCAAAGAGGGGATCACTGCGATGCAAATGGACATTAAACTTGGGGGAATCCATTTGGATGTTCTTCGCGAAGCATTGTACCAAGCCAAAGCAGCGCGCGCCCATATCATCGATATTATGATGGCATCCGAATTACACATTGAGCTTAATGAGGGGACGCTTCCCAGTACTAATCTCTTTAACATCCCATCAACCTCTATTGTGGATGTTATTGGTCAAGCGGGCAAAACGATTCGGGAAATCATTGAAAAATTTGAAGTAAGCATTGATATTGATAAAAAGACAGGGTCGGTTAAACTGACGGGGAAAAATCGAGAAGGGATTAAAGGGGCACGTGCACACATTATGGATATTGTTGGCAGTAGTGAATCAAGCCCAAAAGTTGAGTACAAAGTAGGGGATGTCGTTGAGGGAAAAGTGAAAAAAATTGTCGATTTTGGTGCCTTTATTGAACTTCCAGGGGGAGTTGATGGTCTTATTCATATCTCAAAACTTTCCGATAGTCATATTAGCCGTGTGAGCGATGTGGTCAGTGAAGGAGATAGCATTAAAGTAGAGATTGTGGAATTTAAAGGAACTAAAATCGGATTGGCACGCTCTAAGTAAGTTTTTAGCTCTTCATGGATAAAATTCCACACACAAAGTGATAAGTAGGGACACTATCCGAACAGACTTTGATATTAATTACGGAGATTACGCATGAAAAAAGTTCTTTTTCTTATGGTTGCTCTTGCTGCAGTAGCATTCGGTGCTGATACAGAAGTAGCAAACCAAACCCTTAAAGCATACTCAATGATCGCTGCGGGTGTTGGTCTAGGTTTGGCTGCACTTGGTGGAGCTATCGGTATGGGTAGCACTGCTGCTGCAACCATCGCTGGTACAGCTCGTAACCCTGGTCTTGGCGGGAAATTGATGACTACTATGTTCATCGCTCTTGCTATGATCGAAGCACAAGTTATCTATACTTTGGTTATCGCTCTTATCGCTCTTTACGCTAACCCATATTTGGCTGCGTAAGTTTTACATTCTCTTCTTCCGATCAGCTTTTAGCTGATCACTTTTTTATGCGGTCGTGGTGGAACGGTAGACACGCTACCTTGAGGTGGTAGTGCCTTACGGGTGTGGGGGTTCAAATCCCCCCGACCGCACCAGTTATCTTCAAAAATTTCTTACAATTTCTTATTCTTCGCTGCTCTGCAAAAAAATGTAAATTTTCAATAGACACAAAAGTCATGGAAAATGCTTGCACAAAAAAACTAAGAATCCTGAGTTCTTGATAAAGAAAAAATAAAAGGGAGTATTTATGCAAGATGGTGGCGGGGGGGGGACTCGAACCCCCGACCTCCGGCTTATGAGACCAGCGCTCTAACCAGCTGAGCTACCCAGCCATCTTAATATAGATGTCGAATGAGGGCGTGATTATAATGACTTATTGCTTATTATTAGCTAAAAGTTACAGAATATACTATTGAAAGCTTTTTTTAAACTATTCGTGATTAAAACTAAATAAAGTTGAGCCTTTAAGACTAAACTTATTGACTATTAACCCTAACTTGTGTACAATCCGCTCATAAAAAAACAAAGGACGTAGAATGAATTTTCAACCACTTGGAAAACGCGTATTAGTCGAGCGTCTCGAAGAGGCGACCACCACCGCATCAGGTATCATCATCCCTGATAACGCAAAAGAAAAACCTTTACAAGGAACCGTAGTTGCGGTGAGTAACAAAGTGAAAAACGTCACCAATGGCGACACGGTTGTTTTTGGAAAATATGCAGGGAATGAATTGACCCTAAATGGCAAAAGCTATTTGGTTCTTAACCTCGATGATTTACTTGGAATACTTCAATAATTAACGATACACTATTAGGAGATAGACAATGGCAAAAGAGATCCATTTTTCAGATGATGCACGTAATAAGTTAGCCGCTGGGGTACAAAAACTCACCGATGCGGTCAAAGTGACCATGGGACCACGCGGTCGTAATGTATTGATTCAACGCAGTTATGGCGCACCGTTGATTACCAAAGATGGGGTATCGGTGGCTAAAGAGGTGGAACTTAAAGATCCTCTCGAAAACATGGGGGCGCAACTGGTCAAAGAGGTCGCTTCCAACACTGCTGATGAAGCCGGGGATGGTACCACTACTGCGACAATCCTTGCGAATGCTATTTTCAAAGAGGGACTTCGCAATATCACCGCAGGAGCCAATCCTATCGAAGTAAAACGGGGGATGGATAAAGCCACCGAAGCGATTTTGATCGAGCTTAAAGCCGCTTCTCGCCTGATCAATGATAAAAAAGAGATTGCGCAAGTGGCGACCATTTCGGCGAATTCCGATGAGCGTATTGGGGCAATGATTGCTGAAGCGATGGAAAAAGTAGGTCGTGATGGGGTCATTACCGTCGAAGAGGCCAAAGGGATCAATGACGAACTCGATGTGGTTGAGGGGATGCAGTTTGACCGTGGGTATCTTAGCCCCTATTTTATCAACAACAACGAAAAAATGACCGTAGAATTGGATCATCCCTTTATTTTGTTGTTTGACCAAAAAATCTCCAATCTCAAAGATTTGCTTCCCGTATTGGAACAAGTCCAAAAAAGCTCACGTCCGTTGTTGATCATCGCTGAAGATGTCGAGGGGGAGGCATTGGCAACGTTGGTGGTCAATAAGCTTCGAGGTGTATTAAACATCACTGCTGTCAAAGCACCTGGATTTGGGGATCGTCGTAAAGCGATGCTCCAAGATATTGCGATTTTGACCCGTGCGCAACTTATCTCTGAAGAGATTGGTCGTACCCTTGATAGCGCAACGATTGCCGATTTGGGACAAGCCTCACGTGTCGTGATTAGCAAAGACAACACCACCATCGTCGATGGTGCGGGGGATAAAGCTGCTGTCGAATCACGTATCAAAGAGATCCGTACCCAAATTGAAGCAACGACCAGCGAATATGACAAAGAAAAACTTCAAGAGCGTCTGGCAAAACTCGCCGGCGGTGTGGCCGTCATCAAAGTAGGTGCGGCGACTGAGACCGAAATGAAAGAGAAAAAAGATCGCGTCGATGATGCCCTCTCCGCAACCAAAGCCGCGGTAGAAGAGGGGATCGTGATCGGTGGAGGCGCGGCATTGATCCGTGCTGCTGCCAAAGTGAGTCATGAATTAAGCGGTGATCAAAAAATTGGATGGGAAATTATCCTTCGTGCGATCAGCGCACCGGTCAAACAAATCGCTGAAAATGCAGGCTACGATGCAGGCGTTGTGGTCAACACCATTGTGAATGCTGAAAATGTCAATATTGGCTTTAACGCTGCCACAGGGGAGTATGTCGATATGTACGAAGCGGGGATCATCGATCCGCTTAAAGTAGAACGTGTCGCATTGACCAACGCCACGTCGGTATCAAGCTTGTTGCTTACCACCGAAGCGACGATCCATGAGATCAAAGAAGATAAACCCGCTGCCATGCCTGATATGGGGGGCATGGGCGGAATGCCAGGGATGATGTGATCCCCTCGTATATCGCCAATCCTCTTATTGGTGACGTTATCGGTATCCTTGGGGTACTGGTAATTGTCATCGCCTACATTTTGATGCAAATTGATCGCATCGATCCCAAAGGTTTTTATTTTTCGTTGTGGAATACGCTGGGTGCCATTATGATTTTGGTCTCACTGCTGTATGCGTGGAACCTTGCCTCATTTGTGATGGAGGTAATTTGGTTCTCCTTAAGCCTTTTTGGCACCATCAAAGGGTGGAATAAACGGTAATCGTTTAGAACCCATTATAATGACCCCCTAAAATCAGACCAGTAAAATTTATGTTTTAATTCCAAAACG
>JAVHOQ010000054.1:0-14956 GCA_036170115.1 Sulfuricurvum sp. | reverse complement strand
CCCATCTCTTCAAATAAAATCCCCGGAGTAATGAGTTTTAACGACTCTTCAAGCCGTTTGGCCAAATAGCGCGCCCCCTCCCCGAAATTATCGACAAACGCTTCGGTTCTTTTTTTGAACCGTTGGTAAAAAGGGCTTGCCATGGCGGAACTGAGAATACGGCTAATGGCTCCAATGGGTTTGGCAATGCTCATCTCATTGTCATTGAGGATAATGACCATGGGGTATTTACGATCCCCCAATTCGTTTAATGCTTCATAGACCATTCCAGCCGACATCGAACCATCTCCGATCAAGACAACGGGGAGTCGGTGGGACTGTTCCCCTTTGAGCGCAATGGCTTTAGCTGCCCCAACCCCCAAGGAAATAGACGTAGAACTGTGTCCCGCAATAAAATAATCACTGGGGGATTCAGAGGGTTTGGTATAGCCACTTAACCCCTCAAATCGGCGCAACGTCGTAAACGATTCCCAACGACCACTGAGCAATTTATGGGCATACGACTGGTGGGAGACATCGAAGATAAAAGGGTCTTGCGTCGCATCAAACACCGCGTGCATCGCCACAATAATTTCCGTTGCCCCCAAGGTTGAGCTTAGATGCCCCCCATTGGTACTAACTACCTCTAAAATCCGATCCCGAATTTTTTGCGAAAGGTCTTTTAACTCCTCAATGGTATAACTTTTAATATCCATAATACCCTCATTAACACAATTTCAATACTGCCTCAACCACAAACGATTGAGCTACTT
The DNA here is from genome assembly GCA_036170115.1 of Sulfuricurvum sp. Classification (GTDB taxonomy): domain Bacteria; phylum Campylobacterota; class Campylobacteria; order Campylobacterales; family Sulfurimonadaceae; genus Sulfuricurvum. The sequence continues at coordinate 14,204 of JAVHOQ010000054.1, read as the reverse complement.
CGACTTCTTTGATGCTGACCGCTTCCAAGCATCCAAACGCGTCCATAAAGGCCCGTTTTTCGGTAGGAGACATCACCCCATAAAACGCCTCTTTGAGTTGGACAGAGGAGCTTTTAAGGGCGATCATGAGTACCCGATGGTCAAGGGTGGAGAGTATTTTTTGTATCACTTCTTTTTCCAAATTGACCATCTCTTCAAACAAAAATCCCTCTTTAAACAACGTGACCATGGGGACAATTTCATCCACCAGTTCCTCTTCTTCCCCTTTATGAGTCAGCGATAAGCGTTCATCACTAAAGGGAATAAACCATTTCACATAGATTCCCATGACCACCAAAAGCAGTAGGGTATATTGAAGGAGGCTAATCATCTTCGCATCCCGCTTGGTTAACAAATCACCCGTAGTATCATTGACCTGAAAAGGGAAGCTCCCAATCACGACCCGATCGCCACGCGCAGCATTGATCCCCATGGAACTTGCCACCAAATCGTGCAAAAGGGGGTAGTGATCGGGTTGTAATCCGACATACACCCGTTTGCTCGATGAGAGGTTGTATGCACCATCAATCACCACATTGATATGGATCCCTGTAATCTCAGCATACTCTTGGAGATGGGTTGGCGTGGTGTCTAAGGGGATGATGGGGGAACCATCCCTCCCAAAAAATTCATAATTGAGTATCACATGGGCAGTTAGATGCTCTCTTCCCCCCACCAAGGGGGCTAAGAGGGTCATGAGTTTCTCTTCGCGTAATCGCTCTTCTTTGGTTTTGTACCGCTGTTGTGCAGAGGACAATGTCCCCTCTATGGCAACGGTATCCCCCTCATCTATCTCTAACCCTTGGGTATCCATCACAAAAACGCGTTCACGGGTGAGTTTAGGGACAGCAAAAGCAACCAAATCTTTGATCCCCTTAATCGCATTACTAGAGAGCCTCTTTTTCCCCTCACTTACGCTAAGAACGACCAAAGCAGAGGGGAGATGCGTAGAATCCATTAACGGGGGAATCGTTAAGGTCGCCGTCGATTTTTGGACTGAGGGGAGAGTGTCAATCGACGAAGCCAACGCTTTTTCTACGGTTTTGTTAAACGTCAATCCCTCCCCAAAATAGGTTGATTCAAAGGTTTCAGGATCCAAAAGGGCAAACCCGATGTGATTGGTATGCAAAAGTCCCAACGAGGCAAGGGACATCCGTAACGCGTAAACACGTCCAGAGGGTACGTCTAACATCTCCGTATTTTTTTCAACACGGTAGGGAATATGCTCTTTTTGGAGATACGCTTTGACCGCATTGCTTTGATGCGGCGGTAAAAAGGTAAATAATCGTTGATACTGCGGTTCGTTACGGTGAGGAATACTCCAAATCACCACTACCAAAATACTCCAAAAAACAAGTACCCCAAATACCAACGCCCCCATAACGACACGAGGGGTGTGAAGCCACTGTTTAACCCGATTTCCCCACTCTTTTAGACCCGTTTTGGTGTGCATGGGGTTCAATAGCTCTTCTAAACCAGCGGATCAATCAGCTGAAAAAAGCGATCATTTTGAATCGATGTCCCCACCGTCACCCGAATCGCATTGAGACCATAACTGCTAAGATTACGAACAATCATCCCCTGTTCCAATAACGCTTGAGCAAGGACACCGCTATTGTGGGTATCAGGAAGGGCAAGGGTGACAAAATTGGTGTAACTTTCAATCAACGTAATCTTTTTAGCCTGCGCGAACGCTTCATACCGTTTCATCTGTTCAAAATTATCGGCAATGCACCCTTGGACAAAATCTTCATCGTCCAATGCCACCGAAGCCGCTTCAAGGGATAATGTGGTGATATTAAACGGAGGACGTACTTTGTACAACGCATGGATAATAGGGGATTGGGCAATACCATACCCCACACGCATCCCCCCTAATCCGTATGCTTTGGAAAAGGTTCCCAAAAAGAGGACATTGCTAAAACGTTCGATCAATGTTTTAGGGTCAATGGCTTTGGAAGGATCTTTAAAACGGGCATACTCCATGTACGCCCCATCAACAACGACCAATGTATTGAGATCGATTTTTTCGATAAATTCTACCATGGCGTGCGCATCAATGGCATCCCCTGTGGGGTTATTGGGGGTACAAAGGAAAATAATAGCAGGTTTATGCGCGCAATAGAGGGCATAAAATTCTTCCAAATTATGTTCACGTGATGCGGTGCGGATAATCTGCGCCCCCACGTGTTTGGCATAAATTTCGTACATCGCAAACGTGACACTGTTCATTAATACTTTAGCCCCTTGATGGGCTTTGGCATGGATGGCAAACTCAATGACTTGATCACTCCCCGCCCCAATCACTACTTCATTTGGGGCAATGGCATATTTATTCGCAAGGGCGTTTTTGAGTTTCGTCATCGAATCATCCGGATACAACGCCATGGCATCAATCATGGAAATGACGGCAGCTTTGACTTTGGGGGAACACCCAAACGGATTTTCATTACTAGCCAGTTTAACAATCGCCTCTTTGTCAATCCCATACTCACGTACCACCAATTCAATGGGTTTGCCCGCTTCATAACTTTGGATTGATTCTAACGTAGGGTTAAATTTCATAGTTCTCCTTTGACATAACTTCCCAACCATGTCACTTCATTGGGGTGTTTGGTCATAATGCGTTGCACCCGTTTTTCATCAATATGACCAAAAAAATCGATAAAAAACCAGTACATAAAGCCATCATTGTCCCGTGCAGGTCGGCTTTCGATTTTACTTAAATTGATGTTAGCTTTGTTGAAATCTTCCAAAAAGTGGAACAACGCCCCCGGTTCTTGAGCATCTTTGAGGCGTACCAAAATAGAGGTTTTGTCTTCGCCACTGGAACCATTTTTAAAATTACTCAAAATAAAAAAACGGGTGGCATTATTGATCGAGTCTTGAATGTTTTCAAACAGCGTCGGAACCCCGTACAATTTGGCAGCGATATGGGAACAAATGGCTGCGGAGTGGGGATCTTTGGCAGCCAAAACGGCCGCTTTTGCGGTCGATTCCACAGGGATATGCTCGACGCGATCCAACCCATGTTCCAAGAGAAATTCACGACACTGCCCAAACCCTTTGTCTTTGGAATAGACCCGTTGGATGTCGTGAATTTTTTCGGCTTTGGTCGCAAACGCCATGTGGATGGGTATATACAACTCTGCCACAATTTTGACACTGCTTTTGCCTAAGAGGTCTAAGGTCTCTCCCACCACTCCATCTCGGGAGTTTTCGATGGGGACGACCCCAAATTTCGCACGACCGGCTTCGAGGGTTTTGAACACCGATTCAATCGATCCCAACGAAAGGTACTCACTCATCGCCCCAAAACGCGATTCAGCCGCTTGGTGGGTAAAACTCCCCTCAGGTCCCAAATAGGCCACTTTTTCGGGAAGTTCAAGATTGCGTGCAACGGCAAAAATTTCCAAAAAAATCGCCTCAATCGCCTCTTTGGTCAAGGCTCCATTGTCGGCATCGCTTAAACGACTTAACCGTTCAATAATTTCCCGTTCCCGTTCAGGACGGTAAATGGCTCCCTTGGTCTCATGCTTGATTTCCCCTACGCGTCGTACCACTTCCATCCGATGGTTCAACAATGTGAGCATCTCATTGTCCAAAAGATCAATCGCTTCTCGGCACGCTTCTAATGTTTCCATAACTCCTCCCCTAGTGCTTCCATATCCTGATATATACCATGCGGCTGTACTCGTAGTTGGGGTAAAATCTCTTCGCGTGTCCGATATTTTCCACTCAAGACAAAGATCCCTCCCATCCCCAAGGCTTGCGCAGGTAAAATATCCCCTGTGACATCATCACTAATAATGGTCACATCGCTAAAATGCACCTTTGCACACTGCTTAGCTAACGCTTCCAACGCTGTTTCAAAAAAGGTGATACTGGGTTTGCCCACGACCGAATACGGTACCGACGTAGCGGTCTCTAACATCTTTAAAATTGCTCCAACTCCGGGATAACGTTTGTGATTTTTAGCATACAAGGAGGTTTCGTGCATCCCAACCAAAGCAGCCCCTCCTAACAAAAACCCGATCATTTGGGCGTATTCTTCCCCACTAAAATCCTCTTTAATCGCGACTAAAACCACTTCAGGGGCAACAAAATCCAATACGTATCCCATAGTGCATAACACCGCCAAAAAAGGCTTTGACCCGTACGCGGCAATTTTCGTCCCAAGAGGAATATGGTTTTCCAAGACCATCAAGGGATCCAAATAGTGACAAGGGGGAATAGCCAAGCCAATGGAGTGAAGATAGGCTAAAAATTCATGGCTGGGATGTTTGGTACTGTTGGTAATGACCATATAAGGGATTTTTTCACGATTGAGATGATCAATAAACGCCACCGCCCCACGAATGGGCATTTTGGTGTGGTCATCGATCAACGTCCCCTGCACATCAATAAAGAACATTAAAGGTACTCACGCTCTAAGGCAATGAGATCCTCAAACGTCTCCCGCGCACGAATCATCCGCGCTTCCCCGTTTTGGTAGGCAATTTCTGCCGATCGTCCCCGAGTATTGTAATTGCTTCCCATCCCAAAACCGTACGCCCCTGCACTGTGGACGACCAAAAGATCGTTATGTTCCATCATGGGCAAAAGGGTTGCTTTGGCCAAAAAGTCACCGCTTTCGCACACGGGTCCCACAATGTCGGCGACGCTTTCTTCACCCACTTTATCCAACGCCTCAATGCGATGATACGCTTTGTACAAACTGGGACGGAGCAAATCGTTCATTGCCCCATCGACAACCACAAATCGCTTCTCCCCATTGCGTTTTTCATAAAGAACTTTGGTCAAAAAATAGCCCGCATTGGCGGTCAAAAATCGCCCCGGTTCAGAGATGATAGTGACATCCAACCCTTTTAATGCCCCCAAAATCGCTTGCGCGTAGTCATAAGGGGTAATGGTCACTTCGTCATTATAACAGACCCCTACACCACCACCAATATCAAAAAATTTCAAATTAACGTCAATGGCACTGAGCGATCGCATCAAATCCGCCACAATCACCGCCGCTTCATAGATCGGTTCAAGTTGAGTCAATTGACTTCCGATATGAAAATGGATCCCCACCGCTTCAAGTGCAGTAGAGTGCTTGGAACGGATATACATCCGTTTGGCGGTCTCCAAATCAACCCCAAATTTGTTATCGTGCAATCCCGTTGAGATGTAAGGGTGCGTTTGCGGATCGATATTGGGATTGACACGGATACTAATACGCGCCACTTTTCCCAACTCCTTGGCAATCATCTCTACGCGTCCCAACTCCGCTTCACTCTCCACATTGATATACAAAATATCGCTGATCATCGCTTCACGAATCTCCTCATCCCGTTTGCCTACCCCACTAAAGAGGATCTTATAAGGGGGAACCCCTGCAAGCAATGCCCGACGCACCTCTCCAATCGAGACACAATCGGCTCCTGCACCCAACGACGCAAAATGTTTAATGACGCTAAGGTTGGAGTTGGCTTTGACCGCATACGCAAGGATCGATTTACGTCCCCGAAACGCCTCTTTGAGTTCATGATACTGCGCTTGCATTGCATCGAAATCATACACATACAATGGTGTTCCGTAGGTATTGGCTAATGGTTGGAATGGGATCACGCTACCCCTTTTTGTCGTAAATTTAGGCGCGATTTTATCCAAAACGAGCTTAGATGAAGCGTACTTAGCAACGTTAAGAAAACAATGGGGGCAACAATGCCCACTTCAGGGGAGAGGGTTTTGTTATTCGCAAGTTCTCCCGCGGCAAACAGAACTCCCCACACCAAGAGCGTCACCAAAATGGCACCGAAGCTGTAGAGTGACAAATTCGCAAAACGGGAGCCTATGGGGACGTATCCATAAATCAAAATAATCATCACTAACGCAAACCACGGGGTGATAAAATTACGGTACAACGAGCTTTTCACTTTGGAGAGATCGACATTTTGGGATTTCAACAGATGCAACGCGTCCAACGCATCCATAATGGTGTAATTGACTTTTCCCTCATAGATTTGATCCAAAATTTTAGGTCTAAAATCTTTGAGGACTTTCACGTTTTGGACATTACGGATCGTAATTCCTCTCCCTTTGAGATCCATGGTTTGGGGGGGAGTGATGATGTGGGCGTGTTGAATGTTCCAGTAATGGTTTGCGTAATAGGCATCGTCTGCGCTGAGCGTCTCTTTGAGTTTTCCCTTTTCAAAGGTAAACAACCGAATATCATGCGCCTCTTGACTTAAGGGATTGAGGGTACCAAAATAGAGGTAATTCCCCTCGTGGGTAAAAAAGAGGTTATTGGTGGGGGTTAAAAATTCAGACGATTGACGTAAATTATCCGCATACTCATTGGCACGGGCAAAAGAGGTAGCGTGCACTCCAATATACCCCACCAACAAAGTCACCACCACGGTAAGAATCGGAGATAAGACTTTGAGCCTAGAGTACCCAAGGGCATAAAAAGAGGTCAACGCATTGGAACGGATCAACTCCACAATGGTCGCAATAAACCCAAAAATAAGGGAAATGGGGGTCATCATATCCAGAGCATAAAGCCATTTATAGACTCCATAAATGATCAATAAGTTCGCCGATTTAGGGAGGGTTTCCCCATTGCTTAAGAGATCAAAGCCCAGCATAAATCCACTCAAAGCAATCAAAATAATAAAAAAATAACGAAGGTATAACACTGAAACCATTTTAAAAAAAAGCATCTTTCTACCTCATTTATTTGGGGATAACACGAACCCTTTAGACGAACACTTAGACGCGACGGTGGTACAATCTGAGGTTAACAACAACTTCACCGCATGGGCTGCCTGTTCAATCCATTGGGCTAGAAATGACTCCTCTTCGGGAGAAAAAGGGTGAAGAACGTAATCCGCCACTTGCGATTTATGCAATGGTTTACCAATCCCCATCCGTACCCGAACATAGTCTACCCCAATGGCACCATCGGTCGATTTAAGCCCATTATGCCCCCCATGACCGCCCCCCCGTTTAAAGCGCAATGCCCCAAAAGGGAGATCCAAATCATCGTGAATTACGATCACGTCATCCACTTTATAAAAATTTTTGACCGCAACAATCGATTTACCCGAAAGGTTCATGTAAGTAGTGGGTTTGAGGAGATAGTGTTCTCCCATTTTAAACAATTCCCCGTGAAAGGAACTCTTTGAAATGGCAGTAACGCACCGACGAGAAGACAATTCGTCAATAACTCTAAAGCCAATATTGTGGCGTGTGGAGGCGTACGCCGCTCCAGGATTTCCCAGACCGACGATTAGCATCCTTATTTCGCTTTGATAACGCTTAGAACCGATACACGATCCGCATCGGTAAACGTAACATTGTCAATACGTGCTACATCACGAAGCAAAACCGAATCACCCAATTCAAGTCCTGCAACATCAATTTCGATGGCATTGGGGATATTTTCGATTGCCGCTTTAACACGAAGACGTTTTTTAGCCACGAACAACATCCCTTTGCTTTTCAAACCAATCGGCGTTCCAACAGGTTTAACAGGGATATGGTAATGGGTGACGACACCTGTTTGTGCTATCATCAAATCAACGTGTAACAAATTGCCCGAAACAGGATGAGACTCATACCCTTGAACGACGAGGTTCAATTCTTGACCTGCAATACTTACAGGGAAAGCAACGGTTGTTTTGTTACGTACGGTGCGGATAAAGTCGTTCATTTTGAACGCGGCGTGAATGTTTTCAAGCCCTTTTCCATAGATGTTGGCAATAAGATAACCATCACGGCGAAGCTTTTTAGTAATAGGCTTGCCAATACTCTCTCTAACGATGCCTTCTAGCATAGTGTGTCCTTTAAAAATAAAATGGGGCGGATTATACTTAAAAAATACTTAATCTACCCTAAAAATAGCTATTTTTTTAGCCCGAAAACTTCATCTTCTTCAAACTTCCGTGGTCCTTTTTCGCCAGCATTTTTATCCACGCCGCCACCAAGACCACCCATACGAAGTTTAAGGTCTGAGGGTGAGGTGGCATTGGAAAGGGCATCTTCTTTACTGACGCGCCCCTCTAAATAAAGATCCAATAACGCCTGATCGAAGGTTTGGGAACCATACAGCTCTTTCCCATCAAAAATCGCATCGGGAATTTCGTTATCACAGTTTTCGGCAATAAGCTGTTCAATCCGTGCGGTACGTACCAAGACTTCCAAGACCGCTGCTCGCTTACCATCAACCGTACGGGCAAGACGTTGGGAGATAACCCCAGCCAACGCTGAAGAGAGGGTTTTACGGATACGGTTTTGTTCCAACGGGGGGAAAGCCGAGATAATACGGTTAATGGTCTCTTTGGCATCCACGGTGTGAAGGGTAGAAAACACCAAGTGTCCCGTATCGGCAGCATGAAGGGCAATTTCGATGGTCTCCATATCCCGCATCTCCCCAATGAGGATAATATCGGGGTCTTCCCGCAACGCTGCTCGCAACGCCGATGCGAAACTTTTGGTATCTTGTCCGATACTGCGTTGATTAAAGAGCGATTGTTTATCCGGATGGACAAACTCAATGGGGTCTTCAATGGTAATAATGTGCTTTTGTTTGGTCTCATTGATCTCATTGATAATCGCAGCAAGGGTGGTTGATTTTCCACTCCCCGTTACCCCCGTAACCGTGACAAGACCCCGTTCTACTTCGACAAAACTGTAGACCACTTTGGGGAGATTAAGCTCCGCAAGGGTCAAAATTTTGACGGGAATGACCCGTAAAACCGCCGAAACCCCATTCATTTGAAAGAAAATATTGACACGGAAACGGGTATTTTCATCGAAAGGATAAACCAAATCGAGCTCTTTTTTCTCCACAAATTCATCAAAACGATCTTGCAACAACTCTTGGGCAAAAATTAACGCATTGGCGGGGGAAAGGATGTCTTTTCCCAAGGGGGTAATACGCCCTTGAATTCGCGCACGGATCACTCCACCGGCTTTGATGTGCATATCACTCCCTTTGAGTTCAACCATTTTCATCAAATACGAGCGGATAACATTGAGAACTTTAAACGGGGCAGCGGGGGGAATGTGACTCATTGTGTAACCTCCAAGGTAGTTAAAATATCGGTAAAGGCAACTTTAAACGCCTCTAATCCTTCAGCAATTTGGGTCGCGATAACCGCTTCCATGTCCACCCCTGCGCTGGCAACGTTGCGGGTATGTTCGTCGATTTCCTCTATGGATAAGGGGAGTTTCATGGTCACATCACCCCCCTGAAGATAAGCTTCAATCGTCGCAATGGGAGCAGTATTGACGCTGTTGGGGGCAAGAAGTTCATCAATGTAATACGATCCTCTTAGATCATCCCCCTTAACCCCCGTACTGGCAAACAACACCCGACACGAGGGGACATTCATCGCCATCACACTTTGATAAATTGATGCTGCATTGATAATTCCCATACGACTCACCCTGCATCCTGCTGCGGCTAAGTGCGAATCAATCGCACGGTCAATACGGCTTACAAAGACGCTAATGACCGTATCGACGGCTCTATCAGAGTTTTGTGACGCTTTTTCAAACGCACTAGCACACGATAACGCTTGCTCCATCGAGAAAACCAATGTCGCATTCACCGCAATGCCACGCGACGCTAAAACGTTCATCGCCTCATATCCCGCAGGGGTGGCGGGAATTTTGATCATCACATTGGGTCGATCAATCCTGCTGTGCAGTCGAATCCCCTCTTCAATCGTGGCGTGGGTATCATCGCATAAAAACGGATCGACTTCGATACTCACATACCCATCATCCCCCCTGTCGTATAACGGTCGTAAAATATCCGCCGCCCGTTGAATATCTTGAATTGCCAACGCTTCGTAACGCTCTTTGGGGGTCAAATCAGAGAGGGTAGAAAGTTGTGCCTGATAGGCAGGTGAGGTTAAAATTGCTTGTTTAAAAATCGCGGGATTCGAGGTCGCCCCCGTGATAATCCCTCTAGCAATGAGGTCTTTAAAACCCTCTTCCAAAAAAGTTCGCTCGATAAAATCTGCCCATAATGAAAAACGTGATTCGGGAATCATCATAACTGTTAGCTCCAAACGTTTAAATCGGACGATTATGCCGAAAAATGGTTTAAACCTGCCAAGAGTCGAATAACGTGCAAAGATTTCGCTCTTTTTTCGACATGGGATTTTACCTATATCCCTTTAACAGAGGCAAAAAGCTATGATCCTTACAGATTTTTACCAAAAGGGCGACCATGAGTACGATTATAGGATTGATTTTTGATTTTGATATTACCCTCTCTCCCGAGTTTCAGCAGCAGGTGCTTTTTGATGCGTGGGGGGTGGATGCGACCACGTTTTGGGGGGAGTGTAAAGAACTGATCGATGCAGGTTACGATATGGAACACGCCTATATGCGCAATCTTATCGACTATGGGCGGAAAAATCCCTCGTATGCGTTGAGTAATGAACTGCTTGAAACCTTTGGTCATCAGGTTGATTTGTATGAAGGATTAAGTCGTCAAAACGGGGCAAAGTCAATTTTTGATGATATTTATACGTTATTGCATCAACCCAAGTTTGCGAAATATGCGATCCAATGTGAGTGTTATTGTATCAGCGGTGGACTCAAACCGATGATTGAGGGGGCATTGGAAGCGCATGGTCTCAGTGGCTATTTCAAAGAGGTGTTTGCGTGCGATTTTGATGACGATAGCAGTGGTAAACTAGGGTACATCAAAGAGACGGTTGGTCACACCATCAAAACCCAAAAATTGTTTATGATCGCCAAGGGGGTCTCCCCCAAACAAGGGGATCATCCCACCCGCGTCAATGACATTACCCACACGTATCGAATTCCCTTTGAACAGATGATTTTTGTGGGAGATGGACAAACCGATATTCCCGCGTTTGCTTTGGTGAATAAAAAAGGGGGAAAATCGATTGCAGTCTATCGGGAAGAAAAAAATCCCGATGGGACGATCGATGAAGCGCGTACCCTCAAAAGTTACCTCAATGGGTACAAACTTGCGGTGGAGGCAAAACGGGCAGAGCAACTCCTTCCTGCGGATTATTCCAGTGGGAAACCGCTGAAAATGGCGTTATTGGGGTATGTGGAGAGCATTGCAACCCAAATTATTGGTCGTCTCTAAGGACTCATCTGGAAAAGGGGAGGTACTATTTAGCCTTTTTGGGTTAAAATAGCACCATGCGAATAGAAAAAAAAGCCACCCTTATCTCCACCTCTGTTGCGTTGGTACTTGTAACGTTTAAACTTACCGTCGGTATGATCAGCGGTTCGGTCGCGGTCTTGGCATCGGCGGTTGATTCGTTGTTGGACATGGTTGTTTCGGCGTTTAATTACTTCGCCCTGCACAATGCGGAAAAAGAGCCTGATGAACGGTTTAATTTTGGTCGTCGTAAACTTGAACCCCTTGCCGCGGTGATTGAGGGAACAATCATTAGCCTCTCCGCCCTCTTTATCCTCTACGAAGCCATCTCAAAAATGATACACAACGAACCGCTTAAACATCTGACCCTTTCGGTGTGGGTAATGGTAGGATCGATGATGATTACGGCGGGATTGGTCTCTTTCCTGATGATCGTGGCGAAAAAAACGGGGAATATGGTGATCAAAGGAGATGCTCTCCATTACCAAACTGATCTTTTGAGTAACGGTGCAGTATTGCTGTCGTTATTGCTCATCCATCTCACGGGCTTTAGTATCATTGACCCTTTTATGGGAATTGGGATTGGGGCGTATATGATCTACTCGGCGTTTCCCTTAATCAAAGAGGGGATTTTGATGCTGCTCGATGTGGCATTGGAACCCAACGATGTGGCAAAAATCATTACCGTTTTAGACAACGAAAATGGGATCACCTCCTACCATGACCTCTTAACGCGCCATGCGGGAGGTGATATTTACATTACCGTCCATTTGGTCTTTAGTGTGAGTACGTCGTTATTTGATGCTCATCTTGTGGGGGATAAAGTGGAACTAGCCCTCAAAGAATGTTTCCCTAACAATACCGTCCATCCTCTCATCCACCTTGACCCCTATGATGATTCACACGGGGAGTAAAAGAAACGAGATTCCCTTTCTCTAGGGAATGAAAAATTATTTAGAAAACTGATTTGAGGCGAGGTTTACGTCGTTGGATGGCCTGCATCACGTGTGTGTTGTTTTGAAAGAGTGCAATGTCGCTTGGGGTCATGCCATCGTGACTCATTGCTAGGGGTGAGGCTCCCTGTTCCAAAAGGTACAACGCAATAGCGGTATGTCCTTTCCAAATGGCTAAATGCAACGCCGTAGCATTGCTTGCATCGGTGGCATTGACATTGGCTCCATGGGAGACAAGCCACTCTACGGCTTGGTAATTCCCGACCCACGAGGCGTACATCAAAATGGTTTTGTTGTTATCGGGGCGTTGGGCATTGGCATCTTGGGGGGTAGTGACCATTGAGACAAATCCAGTGGTATCGTTACGATCCAGCGTCCCCACCAGTGCCAAAATATCGGCACTGTGACCATAGACGCTTAGGAGCAGTAAAAAAACGATCTCTTTTTTCATGATTTAAACTGGGCAATAAAATCATCAATATCATCAAAAAGGGATTGAAGATCCTCTTCATGTTCCACTTCATCCGCCAAAATTTGGGAGACCAAATCGTAAGTGACGATGTCTTTATCTCTGAGCTGTTCGGCTAAAGAGGAGTAGGTGGTAATGGCACACTGTTCCCCTTTGACCGCTTGCTCCAAGATAGCACGGACATCAAAATTGGTGGGAGCATCATAGCTACAGTTGCTGTGGGTGAGCCACTGGCTTGGGTGGAGGATAGGGGTGCCACCCAGTTGGATAATACGATTGCTAATGAGTGTAGCATGACGCAGTTCATCGGCACCGTGGAGGTTTAACTCCGCAACGACCGCATCTTTCATCAGTCCTTTAATAACCCGCGCTTCACTAAAATATTGGTAATACGCCAACCACTCATCACAATAGGCTTTGTTTAACAGATCGATAACCGTTTGTGCCTCTATCCCCTTAAGGATCGATATACCCCGTTGTGCCATGCGAAACTCCTTTGATTTGATGGGGGAGAGTATAGTCTTGTGGCTCTTAAAGGGGGATAATAAGGGTTAGTTATACGCTTGGAGCTTTGTTAGGTTAAGAATCTCAAAATGTTTGTGGGGTTGGTAGGCGATGAGACCCTCTTTTTTAAGTTTAGTCAGGGTGCGGGAGAGGGTTTCGGGGGTCATTCCAAGGGTGTTGGAAAGCTCTTTGCCCTTGAGTTGGGTAAAAAGATGGGGGCGTTGAAGCATCAAACGGACAACTTTGGTGAGGCTATTGGGGGCATTGAGCTGTTCGATGGTACGCTCTAGGGTGCCGATTTTGGTCATTAACGACCGCATCATCGCGATACTCAGACCCGCATCACGCTCAAGGAGTTCGATAAAAGGCTCTTTGGCAATTTTTAAGAGGGTGCAGGGAGTTAAGGTTTCAGCGGTGGCGGGAAAAGCAAGGGCGTTGAGGGTGGCAACTTCTGCAATCATGGATGGGGCGATAAAACGGTGAAGGTGGAAGATCTCGTGGTCGTTGGTTTTGTACAATGACACTTCCCCGTGGAGGAGAAAATGGAAGTAATCACTTGCATCCCCTTGATAAAAAAGAATCTCCCCCACCGCATAATGACGAAGTATAGAAATCTCCTCAAGGTGTTTGCGTTGGCTGGGGGTGAGGTGGTGAAAAATGTCCATTAGCACTCAAGAAGAAAATTTTTGATGCTTTGTAAATCCCGTAAAGCTTCTTTTTTAAACGAAGGGTTACGAACCAAAAACGCGGGATGGTAAAGAGGGATAACCGTATACTCCCCAAACGGGATACGCTGCCCTCGAACCTGTTCAAAATCACCCTCATCATGGGTTAAAAGGCGATACGCCTGATCCCCCAACGCGATGATAAGTTTGGGGGAGAGGAGCGTGAGTTGTTGGTGCAAAAACGGCGAACAGCTACGGCATTCACTGGGGGAGGGTTTTTGAAATCCATAAGGTTTGCATTTCACCGCATGGGTAAAATAGACCTCGTCGATGGAAAGTTGCACGACTTTTTCGATCATATCGCGCAGCATCGTCCCTGAGCGTCCCGCATAATAACCATTGGAACTGTCCTCCGCTGCTGAGACCAC
>JAVHOQ010000053.1:0-3183 GCA_036170115.1 Sulfuricurvum sp. | reverse complement strand
GTTGAATCACACCCTCTCATTGAATCTCTTTCAACTTCAAAATGACAACCAAATTTATCTCCAAAGCAGTGTTTTGCCCGATGGAACCAGTGGACTTAAGTACATTAATGGGCAAAAAAGTACCATTTCAGGGTTTGAGACCGAGTGGCGTAAGCGATATGATTCCCTCTCCTTTTATGCGACTTACACCCATATCCTCGCCAAAGATGGAAATGGTGCACCCCTTCCCAATGCCCCTTCCAATACGGCATCGGGATTTATCACCTATAATTGGGATCAAAATTGGTATACTTCCCTGTCAGGACGATGGCAAGGGAAAACCCCTCGCAGTCAAAATGACTCACGTCCCAGTATGCAGGAGGTGAGTACCATGGATAGTACGATTGGATATACACTACCCCATCTGAATAGCGAAATTCAACTTTCAGTGAAAAATATGTTTAATCAAACGCAACTTTATCCCGCTCCGGAGGGAACCTATACCACGGATTATCCAGGGATGGGACGTACCTATCTTATCACCTTAAGGGGGACATTTTGAAACACATCATCATGGCACTCACCTTTAGTACACTGGCGTTATCCGCATCGTATGACCCTTTTTTATTAACGACACAACTTAGCTTGCTTCCTAAAATTGCGTTATTGGAAAAAAATCTCTCTTTCACCCGTCCTAAAGCTCCCATGAAAATTCTTATTGCCTACGATCGCGGGGATGAAGAGACCGCTTTCATGTGTACGAAAATTTTGTTGGGTAGATTTCATGGAGCCATCAACGGTCACCCCCTCCAAGTTAGCACACTCTCGTTTGATCAACTGGATGATTCGCAATCCTTTCACTTCATCTACGCCCTCAAAGGATCTCTCTCTCAGCTCAAAAAAGTGCATAATACCGCAAGTGCTGCCGATACCATTACGGCATTGTACGATGCGGATAAATTAGGGGATGATGGGATATTGCTTTCCGTTCAGATGGAACGTTCCCCTGTGATTTTGATGAACGCCAAAGCGATTAAAGATGGTCACTTTGCCTTCCCTGATATTCTTTTTGAGATGGCGCGAATCGTACGATAACGGATGTTATCGTACCTCTTTTTGACTCCACTGTTTTTGGAGTGCATTGGAGAGGTTCATGAGCGAAAACGTCACCAAAAAGATCAGTAATCCGGGGAAAAAACTCACCCACCACGCAATGTCCATCACCTCTTTGCCATTGCTTAAGACACTCCCCCAGCTCATCTGAGGGGCGCTAATCCCCAATCCCAAAAATGAGAGTCCCGATTCGGCTAAAATCGCCCCCCCTACCCCAAAGGTAAAATTGACCAAAACCAGTGGGGCTAATAAGGGGGCGTAATATTTGAGCATAATTTTTAAGGGAGCAACACCCCCTAGTTGAAGAATGCAGATATACGGTTTAGAGGCAATCGCAAAACTCTCCGAACGGATCAGTCGTGCCGTCCCCATCCATCCCGTAAGGGAGATGATAAAAATCAGTACCCACACCGACGCATTGACATAGCTCGCTAACGTTAATAACAAAAAGAGGGTAGGAAAGGTCAAAAAAAGGTCAACCATAACGATAAAAAGTTTGTCATACCCCCCCCTTAAAAACGCAGCACTCACCCCATACAGCACCCCAATAAAGGTAGAGACTGCCGCACTGCTTAATCCGATGATCAACGAGACACTTCCCCCCTCAAGCAAACGTGCCAACAAATCGCGTCCCAATCGATCGGTACCCAACCAATGGTCACACGAGGGGGGGAGTAAAATAGCGTGTTTATCCAAATAATTGGGGTCAACGCCATACAAGAATGAACCCAAAAAAGAGGCAATAAGGATAAAGCCCAATAAAAAGGCGTTCATCCACAGTGCGCTATTTTTTCCCTTACGCATAATAACTTAAGGTCGTTTTACCAAATTTTTTGGTTTTAATCCGATTAAACACCCCAATATTCTCAGGCAGTTCCAATCCACTCATATGTTCTATGGCAATCAGATGAACGGTGTTAAGGGTCAAAGAGGCAATCATGGCTAAGGTCTGATCGTAAATACCCTCCATCCCCTCACGAATCGAAAACGGGGGATCAATGTAGATAAATGCCCCCTCTCCCAATCGCTCCAGCCGTTTTTTGACTTCGGTAATGGTGATGAAGCTATTGCCCTCCACGACTTCGCATCGACTGGGATCGGTTTGTGCGATGTTACTGCGCAAGACTTTGATCGCTTCTTTGTCTTTTTCCATAAAAATAACTTTTTTAGCTCCCCGACTGAGTGCCTCTAGCCCAATGGAACCACTGCCTGAAAAAACTTCGACAAAGATTGACTCCATCACATCAAATTGCAACGTATTAAAAAACGACTCAACAACAATCATTTTAGAGCTACGAGTGGTCTCTTTGGAGGGGAGTTTTAAGCTCTTTCCTTTGAATTTTCCCGCGATAATTTTTTTGGTTAAAGTGCTAGTGTTGTTCATGAAATTCCTGTATGGTTTTGAGAAGATTGGTTTGATATTGGGTTGTTAAAGCGATAATACGCGCTTGTAATTGCGTCAATGGGTCACTTTGAGAAAGGGTCATTTTTCGTTGGAGTGCGCTAAGCAATTGTTCTTTAGAAAACGGTTTGCGGACATCCGTATGCTCATCGGACGTGATCCAAAAAACAGGCGATGGATACTCCTCTTGGGTAATGGTATCTCGTATCACCATATCGCACTCCTCTTGAGTCGATAGGTATTGGGCTAAAAAAAGTTCCAATGCCTTTTGCAACAGAGGGGATTGACACGCAATGGCTATTTTCATGAATCACCCCTTTGGTACTTTTGGTGCCATTTTAACATAGTTTATTCACGAAGTGATAATGGCTCGAAATGCCTTTTCAAACGTTGGATAGGTAAACACAAACCCCGCATGGTCTAAGACGGCTGACGTGACCGCTTTACTCTCCAACATCACCGATGATCCCTCCCCAAAAAGGACTTTTACCACCCAAGCAGGAATGGTAAAAAAAGTGGGACGATGAAGGACTTTTCCCATGATGGCGGTTTGATCGTTATTGGTAAGTGGATGGGGTGCGGTCACATTGATAACCCCTTGAAGCGAAGGGTTTTGGAGGATAACATCATAAATACGTACCAAATCATCAATATGAATCCACGAGACCATCTGATCTCCGTTTCCCATC
>JAVHOQ010000052.1:0-15275 GCA_036170115.1 Sulfuricurvum sp. | reverse complement strand
CAAATTTATACCACGCTTATCCCGAAAAAATTATTTACTGCGTAAGGTCAGTTAGAATGTAATCTTGTTGTCTCCTTAAACCAAAAAATGCAGAAAGGATGTTTGTATGATGGGCATCACCTCGTCCCTTTTAAAACTATACTCCCACCTATTGAGAGAATCTTTTACATGAACGCTACCCTTTTATCCCACATTTTGACCACCCACGTCACCACCTTTTCACCCGAATGTCCCGTAGGGGATGCACTGGAAATCATGACCGCCCATCATATTAGCTCGTTAATTGTGGTCGATACGCATCATCGTCCCATAGGGATTTTTACCGAACGTGACAGCCTCAAAATTGTTTCGGGTGAAATCAGCACGACTACACCCTTAGGTAGCGTCATGAGTACGGATCTTCTCCTTGGAACGTTACACGATGAAATCCATGATGCCTACCGCAAAATGGCCACTAAAGGGTATCGTCACCTCATCGTGGTGGATGAAGAGGAGAAGCTTGCAGGGATCGTATCCCAAGGGGATTTTCTTCGTCATATCGGATTTGATACCCTCAAAAAAGTGAAAATAGTCTCCGATATTATGACCAAAGCCATTTTACGGTTAGAAAAAAACGATACCCTTACGTTTGCAGCCACCCAAATGGCGCAATCCCATAGTGACTATGCCATTATCGTCGACAATATGTCCCCCATTGGACTCATTACCGAACGGGATATTCTCCGCTACGCCTCCTCCGAATCCCTCTTACCCAGTGATCCTATTTGGCGTGCCTATCACACCGAATTTCCCATTATTCACGAAAACACCTCCCTCTCTGAAGCGACCCTTATCATGGAACAACATGATGTTCATCAATTGATTATTGTGGATGAAGTGGGCAATCTTACGGGAATTTTGAGTCGTTATGACCTTTTAGAGGCGATTCATGGAAGTTATTTTGAATTTTTACTCAATCAAGTGGAGAGCAAAAGCAACGCACTCACCCAGTTAAGCGATGCCTATGAGCAAATCAGTCAAGACAAAGAGGCATTACTGCGCAGTGAAGAAAAATTTCGTATCCTCTTTGATATGGTTCCCGATGGGATTGTCCTTATTGATCCCACTACCCATCAAAGCGTCGATTGCAATTTGAATGCTGCTCAAAAACTGGGATATACCATAGAGGAATTCCTTCAACTCACCATCAATGATTATAACGCCCTCGAAACGCACGAAGAGACCCAAGGGCGTATCAATACGATTCTACACCAAAAACGGTATGAGTTTGATACGCTCCATCGCCATAAAAATGGCTCTTTGATGGACATTCATGTGACCGTTTCCCCTGTTTTTTTATGGGGAAACACCTATTTAATGAGCTATTATCATGACATTACCGAGCGAAGAAAGCGGGAGCATCGTCTTAATGCCCAGCTTTCCCTCCTTGAGACACTTGCGACCAATCAATCCATGGAGACGTTACTGGATGCTATTTCCTTATTTGTCGAGGGGCAACGTCAGGGGATTAAATGTTCTCTTTTACTGGTAGATGAAGCAACCCAAACCCTCTATACCGCCTCAGCCCCCTCTCTCCCCTCTGCCTATATAGAAGCGGTTAATGGTCTACCCATCGCGTATGGAAATGGTTCGTGCGGTACAGCGTGTGCGAGTGGTCTCCCCATCATTGTCACCGATGTTACCACTGATCCTTTATGGGAGCCTTTTCAGGATTTAGTTACCCCCTTTGAATGGCTTAAGGGGTGTTGGTCAACCCCCTTTTTCGATACCCACAAACAATTGCTTGGGACATTTGCCCTCTACAGCGATCAAATCCATCGACAGCCCACCCCCGACGAGCAAGAACTCATGACCTATTCTGCTTCCCTTGCGGGGATGGTCATTGGACGCTTTACCCAACAAAAGGCACTTGAATATTTGGCGAACTACGACCCTTTAACGGGATTGGCAAACCGATTTTTATTACAATCTCACCTCAAAACTACGATCAACATTGCCCACAAAAATCACACCAAAGCAGCATTGTTGTTGTTTGATTTGGATCGTTTTAAAGACATCAATGACAGTTTTGGTCACACAGCTGGCGATGAGTTACTCACCCTTGTTGCCAAGCGTTTTGCCCATCAATTGGGGGACGATGGTACCATTAGCCGTTTGGGGGGAGATGAGTTTGCCATTATCCTTCCCCAGCTTCTCCACCCTAACCATGCAAGTCTCATCAGCGATGCCCTCATCTCAACCCTCCAATCTCCGTTTTCCCTCTCCAATGGAATTCACCTCCATATTAGTTCAAGTGGTGGGATTGCCCTTTTTCCCCAACATGGAAACAGTGCGGAAGAGCTGATTCAACACGCCGATGCAGCGTTGTACCGTGCGAAAAGTGAGGGGCGAAATACCTACTGTTATTACACCGATGAACTGACCCAAACCTCTCGTGATCGGCTCCTATTGGAAGCCAAACTGCGCTTTGGAATTGACAACAATGAATTACGCGTTTTTTATCAACCCCAAGTGGATCTCTCTAGCGGCAAGATTATCGGTGCTGAGGCATTGGTACGATGGCACCATCCCACAGAGGGGATTATCCCCCCTTTGGATTTTATCCCCCTTGCTGAAGAGACGGGCTTAATCAACAAAATTGGGGCATGGGTACTGGAAGAGACGTGTCGTCAGGGGAAACTATGGTTTGATCAAGGACATCGGCTGAGTTTAGCGGTCAATCTCTCGGTGCATCAAATGCGCTATCAGAATATTCCCACTTTGGTCACGACGATCTTGGAAAAAACCCACTATCCCGCTCATTATTTGGAATTGGAGATTACCGAAAGTGCGCTCATGCAACGGGAAGAGGAATCGGTCGCGATTTTACACACGTTGCGTGCTATGGGGGTTCGCTTGGCGATTGATGATTTTGGGACAGGCTATTCGTCTTTATCGTATCTCAAACGGTTTCCCATTGATGTACTCAAAATTGATAAAAGTTTTGTCGATAATACCCCCTTGGATAGTGACAATGTTGCCATTACGATCGCTATCATCGCCATGGCAAAAGCCCTTAATTTCACGGTCTTGGCCGAGGGGGTAGAGAAACAAGAACAGCTTGATTTTTTGCACCAAAACGGATGCGATTTGTATCAAGGGTACTACAAAAGTCGCCCCCTCCCCGCAGCCGAATTTGAAAAACTGTTAGGATAATTGCGTGAACCATTTGTATCTTATCATCACATTTTGTCTCTTTATATTCACTCAAGGATGTACCCAACAAGAGAATCCAACGGCTTTGTATACCCCAAAAACCACTGCCATTGAAGCGGATGAACTCATTGTCGGTATCCACCCTTATCTCAATACCCAAAAAACGTTTAATGCCTACGAACCCCTTTTGCGCTATTTAGAAACCCAACTCCCTGATGTCCATTTTCGTTTGGAGACCTCATTGGATTACCCTGACTACGAACGAAAACTCTACGCGGGACATTTTGATCTTTCGGTTCCCAATCCCTACCAAACCCTTGAATCGATCAAACATGGCTACCGCATCATCGCCAAAGTAAAACCTGACACCACCTTTTGTGGGGTTATCGTTGCTCGAAAAGATCATCATATCCGAAGCGTCGACCAATTACGCGGAGAAAAAATCAGTTTTCCTGCCCCCACGGCATTGGCTGCAACCATGATGCCCAAACTTTTTTTGTTTGAACGGGGTCTTAATGTCGATACGCAAGCACATCCCCACTATGTGGGGTCTCAATACTCCTCAATCATGAACGCGTACCGTGGCGATACCACCGTTGCTGCCACATGGCCAACCCCATGGCGAACATGGCGCAGTGAAAATCCGCAAAAAGCCAAAGAGATGGAACTGCTGTGGCAAACACCCCCTCTGGTCAATATTGGGGTGGTGGTGCGTTGCGATTTCAACCCCCTCCTTGCCCATCGCATCACCACAGTGTTATCCCAACTGGATCACACCTCTGTGGGGAAAAATCTTATCGCTCCTACGGGATTTGAGGGATTTGAGCCTGCCACCTTAAAAACGTATCGTCCTGTTGAAGCCTTTATCGTTCGTTATGAACGTGCCTTAGGAGTACCCCAATGAAACACAACCTTTTTTTTCTCTCCACCATCAAAGGGAGACTCATAGTGGGAGTCATCCTCCTCCACGCGGTATTAATGGGAATTTTTGTCCACGATTTTATTAACCGCGAACGTCAATTTTTGGTCGACCAATTAGTATCCCAAGAAAAAGGTTTGGGAGCATTGATCGCTTCCAATGCAGCCTTACCCTTGATGAACAATGATTTGGTCGCCTTAAGTGAACTGGTCAATCAAGTGGAACGTCTCCCTGATGTTCAGATGATTTTTATCGTCGATAACCACTCCCGCATCCGTGCGTCCAATCAAGAGGTCAATGCGACAGAAAAATTTGCCGACCCCCAAAGTGTAGCCCTCGAATACGCACTCACCCACGAAAAAGAACCCGTTGCCCAAATTTTCCATGACAATCTTATCGATACGGCGTATGCGTTAACCCTAGGGAAAAAAACCATCGGATACGTTCGGATCATCAGTTCCACCCAAAGTATGACCCATCAACTCACCACCCTATGCCATCAAGGTCTTTTCTATATCTTCATCGCCATTGTCTTAGGTGGCGCGATTGCGTGGTTTATTGTCCGTAATCTTACCGCCCGCATCACCCTTCTCTCGGATGCAGCCAAACAAATCACCGATCAAAATTACGCGATTGAACTCCCCCTTTTTAAAGGGAAAGATGAACTCTCCCAAATGGGGCGTGCTTTTAGTCTCATGATCGATTCGATTCACCACCAAATGGAGACCCTCTCTTACGAAATTCTTCAACGCAAAAATGCCGAAGCGCTCTTGCTTCACAAAGCCCACCATGATGAACTCACCAAACTTGCCAATCGTGCCTTATTTATGGAACGACTCGAACACGCATTGCAAAAAGCCAAACGGCACCAAACTCAACTGGCACTGCTGTTTATCGACCTTGATCGATTCAAAGAGATCAATGATACGTTTGGTCACGAGATGGGAGACCATATTCTCATCACCATTGCCCACCGATTAAAAGACAATTTGCGGGAGATAGATACCATCGCCCGTTTGGGGGGGGATGAATTTACCGTAATTATCGAAGATATTGACGAAATTACCCAAGTCAATACGGTTGCTGAAAAGCTCTTAGTCGCGTTACAAGCACCTATTATCACATCAACCCAAGAGTTTTCCATCACCTGCAGTATCGGGATTAGCCTCTATCCCAACGATGGTGATGATATTCAAGCTCTTTTGCGCAATGCCGATTTTGCCATGTACAAAGCTAAAGAAGAGGGTCGAAATGGGTATCACTACTACACGTAAGTGATCTATTCACTCCGTTTTTGTCACCCAAAATGCGTTACGCGAGAAAATAGACCCGATCACGCCCTTGCTCTTTGGCAGCGTACATCGCGCTATCGGCTTGATTTAAAATCTCATCTTGCGTTCTCTCATGACCGATAAAAAGGGAAAAACCGATACTGGCACTGCAATGGTGTTCGACCATCGCTTCTTGATCATTTTTGAGCACAATTTTTAATACATAAGGGGAAGAAAGGGTATCGCGAATTTTTTCGGCTACGGAGGTCGCTTGCACAATCGATTCTTCCCGTGAGCTGCTTAATTCACTCAAAAGAACAATAAACTCATCCCCCCCGAAACGGGCGACGGTATCGCTTTCGCGCACTCTCCCTTGAATCCGTTGCGCCACCTCAACCAACAACAAATCCCCCGTCGTATGACCATAGGTATCATTAAGGGGTTTAAAATTATCCAAATCCAAAAACAACACCGCACCATAACGACCCGTCCGGTTACTGGTACGTTGCGCTTGGAGGAGACGGTCGTTGAGCAATCGACGATTGGGGAGATTGGTCAATGTGTCATAAAACGCTAACGATTGCAATTTGATCTTGGATGCCATCAACTCATCGGTACGTTCCCGTATTTTTTGCTCTAACGTGGCATGATGCTCTTGAATTTCATGAATAAGGTCATTAAACCGTTGGGAGAGTTCTGCGATTTCCCCTGTCCCAATGAGTCGATCATCCTCTTCATACATAGCCTGAGTCTCAGCCCATGCCATCCGTTTTTTTAACCGATAAATCGGTTCCAAAATCAGGTGATTGACGGTGTACCCAACCACCAGTAACGTGAGTAAAAAAAGCACCGTAAAAATACTAAAAACATGGTTGTCATCAACCAACACCAACTCATTGGCATCAAATAAGGTCATGCTAAACCACCCAATGTCCCGCTGATACGCAATGCCCAATAACTCTTTTTTATCCCCCACATTCACCCAAAGGGTCTCAATGGCATTGGGATTTTTACCTTTTTGAAGCCGACGCATCGCATCGTAAATGGCATTAATGTCCCTAGGCTGAATGAAAATCAGTTCAATACTTTTGTGATTCCCATCGGGTTTGGTAATGCTGGCATAGTCGATCATTTGGGTATCTTTGATCAGCTGAATAGAGCCTTGTTGATCGACAAAAAAGTTACTTACCCCCTCTTGCTTCACTCCGACGGATTGTTTTAAAAACGTCCCGATGTCAAATCCCGTCCCGATAATCCCGATCGCTTTTCCTTGCGCATTGTGCAATACGTAGTTAATCCACACTTTATCGACGTGAAGCACCACATCACGATTTACATTGATTTGATACGGTTCATTTTTGACAATGGTCTCATAAAACCAACGATCTTGTGCCAAAACAGGCGAAAGGGTATAGCGGATTTGCCGCCCCATAAACTGATTGTTGCGGTCATTAAAATAATAGTGTCCCGAAGGGGAAAAGGCGGCAAAATAGCTGTGATCTTGAAAAAGGGGGCGATAGTGTTCCAAGGTACGAAGCCCTTTTTCCCGCACAACGGCACTCTTTTCGTCCTCTGCCATAGCAAGAACCGCCGGTTCATGTGCCAGTTTTTGAACCAGTGCAACCTCTTGCATGATGGGAAAAAGGGTACGGTATTTATCAAAAACAATTTGCTTTTGGATATACCGATTGCCCCACTGCTCATTCATCGCTTCGCTCAACGCATGGGCATAAAACCACACAAACGCGATAAAGACGAGAAAAACGGCACTCATCGCAAGAAAAATTTTGGTTTTGAGCTTCATATTCTCCTCTTTATCCCCATACGCTTCATACCCCATCCTCAAAAAACCACTACAAAGCGCCTTTAGAGAAACTTTTGGTTTGCGTATCTTTCATCATCTTCCGTTGTTCTGACCATTTGGGAGTATCCAAATTTTTTAAATCGGCTTTGTTGCTCTCCACCATTTTTTGCAATACTGGCGATTGCAACGTAGCACTTTGCTGCTCTAAGCGATCAATGTTTTTTTGCAACACTTTTTTCGCTTCAACAATTTGGTTGGTATCGCGCAATTTCACAACCTCCACACTCGTGATGGTCGCTTCTTGTTCGGCAACGGAGATTTCAACCTCCCGATTATGACTCTTTTCGACCACAGTGTTATCCACACTTAAGGCTAAAGTGACTCTTTGGTGCAGTGTTTTTGGTTCTTTGGTGCGGGCATCCACATACGCTATCGTGACCGTCGCGACACTCCCTTTATCACCCATTTTTTTGGGATCAACCTCCAGTGCTAAGAGCATATAGCGGGAGTGATCCCCATAAATTTGATTAAACCCTGCTTTGACCGTTTGCCCTTTGATCGTCGCATCCACATCCACCATTTTAATCGGAGTGACCCCGTAATCACACCCTATGGTCACCTCAACGTGTTGGGCGGCGACAGAGGCGATAAACCCTAACTCTTTGTTAAAAAAATACTCAATATCCTCATTATTTTTCAAAAATTTATGGTTACCATCGCTCATGTAGGCAAGCTTGGTCATCAAATCTTCGTTATACCCCATCCCCAATCCAAGGGTCGTCACCGAAATACCCTCTTGCACCAAGCTTTTACCCAATTCCCCCAACGCTTCAGGAGAACTAAGCCCCACATTGGCTTGTCCATCGGAGAGCAAAATAATCCGATTAACCCTATCCCCGCTGATAAATTTTCGGATCTCTTGCGCCCCTTTTTGAACGCCGCCGTACAACGCTGTACTGCCTCTCGCGTCGATGGAGTCAATTTTATCCTTGATCTTTTGGCGATCGGTGAGCTTACTGGCGGGATATAACACCTCAAGTTTATCATCGTAGGTCACAATGGAGACAATATCATTGGAGTCCAGACGATCCACAAACGCTTTGGCGGCGACTTTGGTCTGTTCCATCTTTTCCCCCATCATGGAGCCGGAACGATCCAAAACCAATGCGACATTTAAGGGGGTGCGTTGCGCTTGGGAGGCTAATTTTTCCCCATAAAGATTCACTTTGAGGTACACCGTGCTTTTTTGCCCGCTGTTTATTACCGACTGAGAGGGGGAGACCTCCACGGTCACACTGTGCGCGTAGATCCACAGTGGCATCACAAGTGCCATCCAAAAGCGATTCATCTTCTACTCCTTGTTAACGACTAATGTTACACAGTCTATTTTTTTGGTTTGAATTGCATGAAAATCTTAAAATTACAGTCAAACTCACAAATGTCCGTCATTCCCGCGAAGGCGGGAATCCAGCTAGACTCCCGCCTTCGCGGGAGTGACGAAACACACATACGACCTAAGCATTTAACGATTTAAAAATCCAACCGATTTTTCGGTATCAAAACTTCCTTGTTTCTCTTTACGAATCTCGGATTCAAAATCCGCCAACGTAAACACCGCCTCTGAGCGTGCTGCCACATTATACGCCGTATTTTTGATAATCAGGTTGATTTGCCCCCCCGTTAAGGGATGATGCGCCAACGACGTTACCTCAAATCCCGCTTCAAAAGGGGCATTTTTGGGCAACATCCGTTTCCATAACTCTAAGCGTTGTTTTTGGTCGGGTTTTTTGAACTCAATTTTGTAGTTAAACCGACGGGAAAAGGCAGGATCAATGTTTTCAAGTAAATTGGTCGTTGCAATCAAAATCCCTTGGAATTTTTCGATCTGTTCCAAGAAAATATTTTGCATCTGATTGTGCATTTGATCTGCCGATGACCCAATCCCTGCGGAACGGGAAGAGAGGAATTGATCCGCTTCGTTGAGCAATAAAATGGGTTCGGTTTTGGTCTGATGGGTCAAATCGGTGTAGGTATCAAAGATTTTGCGGACATTTTTTTCCGATTCTCCCACGTACATCGACAAAATTTTAGAACAATCAAAACTCAAAACCTGCCGTTTAAGGGAACGGGACAATGAGTGGGCGGTGAGGGTTTTCCCTGTCCCCGGAGGGCCATAAAAGATAATGCGCGCATCGATCCCTGCTTTTTTGTCTTTGACCCCCCATTGGTGCAATCGGGCAATCACTTCTCTATCCAATTGACGCATGAGATTTTGCAACGTCGTTTCGGTCGAATGGTTCAACACCACATTTTCCAATGTGGTCAGCGGTTCGACCAGCTCAAAAATTTCTTGCTCTTTGATGAGCATATCGAGTTTGAGTTTGCTTGCTTTTTTCTTCTTTTGGGGGTGCATGATGCTTTGCAACACCTCATCGACGATGTAAAACGCACGGCTAATCCCCCCAAACGGGTTGAGCATCTCTTCATAGTCAATCACATCATCGTTGATAAGTCGCGCCCCATCTTCGAGCAACGCACGGTTTTTGATCCGCTCATAATCATCAAAACTGATCAAATCAATGAGGGTATTCATCTCCCGTAAATTCCCCTCGGTGGCAGAGTATTCCTCTTTGAGCAACGCCAAAAAAATCACTTGTTCTTTGGGTTCGAGCTTTTTTTGTTTGAAAAAACGGTCTAAAACCACATCTTGGGAGGTTTGGGCAATCCGCTCATCAATGCGCTTTTCGAGTAAATCGAGTTTGTTTTGGATCCGATTAATCCCCAACGAGTGATCATTGCCGCTGTGACGGACGATGGACATTTTTTGGTACAACTCAATCCGAAAAAATTGGTCTTGGAGGTATTCCAAATGGTCGGCGTAGGGTTTAATGTCGGGGAGTGTCATCTCCAATGACCCCTCTTCAAGGAGTTTCATAAACAACGAAGTCAAGGCAATGGGGATATTAAACAGTTCCAATTGGGAGAGTTCGCTCATCTTGATGGGGGCAAAGGAGCGGTGGGTAATCCATCCCAATTCTAAGAGGGTTTTTACCTCCCCAAAATGGTCAAGATAGTCGTAATTTTCGATGCCGTACAACTCTTGAAGCAATTCACTCACCGCCACATCTTCTTGCGATTGTAAAAATTTACGGGTCAAAAGCTGCAATATCTTCGCCTCGTCCATCGTACATTTCAGATGAGAAAAAATCTGGCTCTCTTCTACGGTAGTGGTCTCTAAAAAATCAATTAAATATTTCAATGGTGTCCTTATTTCGCACATAATTGCGTTATTGTATCTGCATTGCGTATAAAAGTTCGATCTCGTGCGCCCAAAGGGTCTCATCGATGGTCTCCAAAATGAGGGGAATATCATCCATTCGAGGATCATTCATGATAAACCCAAACGGATCAAGCCCTAGTTTGCCTTTCCCAATCGAATCATGGCGATCCACATGGGATTCTAAATCGGGTTTGGAATCGTTGATGTGCATCCCTTTGAGATACTCAAACCCAACGATGGTATCAAACGCCTTCCACGTCGCATCGTACGTTTCACGGGTACGAATATCATACCCTGCGGTGAACAAATGGCACGTATCGATGCACACGCCCACCCGTGATTTATCCTCAATGCGCTCGATAATGGCGGCAAGATGCTCAAATTTCCACCCCAAATTACTCCCCTGACCGGCGGTATTTTCGATGGTGAGGTTGACCCCCTCAACGTGTTTGATCGCTTCATTCATACTTAGGGCGATACGGTCGATACACGCCTCTTCGCTGATTTGCTTGAGATGACTTCCGGGGTGAAAATTGAGACGATCCAGCCCCAATTGCGAACAGCGATGCAACTCATCGATAAACGCTTCAAGTGATTTGAGCCGTTTTTCCTCTTCGGGATGACCCAGATTGATCAGATACGAATCGTGCGGCAAAATGTGTCGGGGCAAAATACCACTTTGGGCAAGGTTATCTTTAAACAACCCAATCGTTGCCTCTTCCAATGGCTTGCTTGCCCATTGTTTTTGATTTTTGGTAAACAGCGCAAACGCGCGTGCGCCGATTTTCATGGCATTAAGGGGAGCATTAAAGACCCCACCTGAAGCAGAGACGTGTGCGCCTAAAAATTTATGAGTGGACATGGGGAAGGTTTCCTTATAGAATGATTATATACTGTTTAGTCAAAAAATTATGCTGCACTTTTGTATTCACGGATATCGACTTCGACACCATTTTTGATAATTTCTTGCCCTTTTTTCAGGAGTTCTGATGAAATATGACTATCTACATATTGCTCACCACAATTATCACATACGTGTGCGGGAACGTGTTTAAAAATAATGGTCGAACCATTTTTTTCTAATGTGACCGTCGTAAAACCTTGTTGTGTTTCACCGTATTTACAGATCAAACATTTCATTGTACTTTTCTCCTTGTTTTCAAATCATCCAACCATTTTTCAAGGGTTGGCTCATAAACGGTAATGACAATAATAGAACTATTTTCATCTTGTGCATACACAACATGAAGCGCTCGGTTATCACTATATCCCAATATCAAAAATGAAGGATAAGGGTGATCTTTAGGATAGCTCTCTATAATTTCACCAAAACGGACAATGTATTCAACATCTTCTTCATTAACATCACGCTGAAACATTCTTTCAATAGCATGAACCCTATAAACAAAATTCAATGATTTCACGCCTCTCTTCTAATAATTCCCCTAATTATAACCCACTTCCCCACCTCACTGCGTTCCATTGTCCTCAGCGACATCCAAAATTTTGATCATTATCCCATTGAGTCGATCTTTAAAATAGATTTCGGTGGGGGAACGGCGATAGACGATGTCGATCTCGTCGTTGCGGATGAGTTGCGTTTTGGCTCCACCGCACGATTCATTCATCCCCTCACCTCCGAAAATATCGTGGTTTTGCAATACCCGTCGCATCGTATCGGTCGGATAGGCGGGATTGAGGTACGTTTGGGTAAATCGCTCTTCACTCATGCACCCAGCACTCACACAGACTTTGGAATCGAGTGAAATTTTCTCCACCGCGACCCCTGCGGTAAAAAGTTCCATCTCCACCGCATCCCCTTCGTAACGGAGGTACCCCATATCGGAAAATTTTAGCTTGGGGGTTTTGATCACAATGAGTTTGGGGATACTAATGGTGTAGTGTTTGGGCGCGCACCCTCCCAAGAAGAGGGCAAGGACGCTAACCCATAGGATAGAGTATTTGCGCATGAACGTCATCGAGTTTGTGAAGCACTTCGCGACTTAGGGTCACATCCATAGCCTCTAAACTCTCATCCAACTGTGAGGGTGTGGTTGCACCGATGATGGTGGAGGCGACAAAATCGAACTGTTTACTCCACGCAATTGCCATGGTCACAGGGTGAAGATTGGCTTCGTGGGCGATACGAAGATACGACTGCGTCGAGGCAAGAGTTCTATCATTAAGAAACCGTGATGCCATGAGCCGTTGACGGGTATTGGGGGACTTGACATACTCGGTAAATCGCCCTTGAGCATCGATACTGTGGTTGTATTTGCCGCTGAGTACCCCTCCCCCAAGCGGTGAATAGGGTAAAAGGGAGATTTTTTCTTCAGCACACAACGCCCCAATTTCGGTCAAATCCCGTCGATTGAGCAACGAAAAATTGTTTTGGATCGATTCAAAACGGGTGAGTTTTTCGTATTTGGCGACCATCAACGCTTTCATTGTCCCCCGTGCGGTGTCGTTGGAGGTGCCGATATAGCGTACTTTACCGCTTTGCACCAACGCATCCATAGCACGTAAGGTCTCTTCGATGGGGACGATGGTATCGGGCCAGTGCATCTGATACAGATCAATGTACTCCGTTCCAAGGCGTTTGAGTGACCCCTCAACCGCACGTTCAATATGGAACCGATCGCACGCGGTAAGACCATGACGGATAGGGGGGACAAACCATCCTGAAGCCGCCCCCGCTACTTTGGTGGCGAGGATAAGCGAATCACGGGGTTTGGTCTTAAGCCATTTTCCCACGATCGTCTCGGTTAATCCCGCTAATTTTTGGGAAGGGGGGATGGGATAGAGTTCGGCGGTATCGAAAAAATTGACCCCCGCATCATAGGCTTTGTCCATAATCGCAAACGCGGTTTTTTCATCGCATTGCGACCCAAAAGTCATCGTCCCCAAGGCAATGGGAGAAACCCGCAATCCTGTCCGTCCAATGTAACGATAGGTCATGATAAATCCTCCACTAATGCCCCATAACACTGGGGTCGTCGATCTCTTATCAAGCCCCAATAGTGCCGATGGTGGCGATTTTCGATAGGGTCAAAGGTACTATAGAGTATCTCCTCTTTGTCCCGTGAAGCTTCAGCAACTTTTGCCCCCGTATGGTCGGTGATAAACGACGAACCATAAAAGGTCAACGTACAACTCTCCCCCACCTCTTCGCCGATACGATTGGCCGCCACCACAGGGATGATGTTGGCTGCACTATGCCCCATCTGTACCCGTTGCCAATGGCGTGATGAATCGACTCCGATTTCAGGTTCGCTCCCGATGGCCGTAGGGTACAAGATCACATCTGCCCCCATAAGGGTCAACGTGCGCGCCGTTTCAGGGAACCACTGATCCCAACAAATCCCCACTCCCACGTTACCAAAAGCAGTTTTCCAGACTTTAAATCCCGTATCTCCGGGTTCAAAATAAAATTTCTCTTCGTACCCCGGCCCATCGGGGATGTGGGTTTTTCGGTAATTTTCCATCACGGTGCCATCCGCATCAATCATCACCAACGAATTAAAATAACGCTCCCCCTCCCGCTCGAAATAACTGATTGGCAACACTGCCCCAAGCTCCTGCGCAACGCAACTAAAATGGACAATGAGCGGATTATTTTCCAACGGTTGCGCCCACGCAAAATACTTGTTATCCATGTCTTTGCAAAAATAGACCCCCTCAAACAGTTCAGGGATAAGGATGATATTCGCGCCATTGTCTGAAGCTTCACGGACAAGCCGTTCTGCGGTAATGACATTAGCAACCCTATCTTCCCCCATTTGCATCTGTAGTGCAGCGATTTTAACCATGAAAACAACCTCAAAAAATGATGTGGGGGATTATAACGTGAAGAAGATTAACCTCATCAATTCGCTATAACCATTTCGAGGAACGACTAAGCAAAATTTTGATCTTTGAGGGTGTTTCGGATGTGTAAAAATTGGTCAAGATTATCCATAAAAAGATCAATAAGCATCGGATCGAAATGTCTCCCTTTTTCTTCTTGAAATAGAGATAGAATTTCCGGAAGCTCCCACCCCTTTTTATAAACTCTGTCACTGCTTAGTGCATCAAAGACATCAGCAATGCTGGTAATTCTTCCATAAATATGGATGGAATCACCCTTTATTCCTCTTGGATATCCCGTGCCATCCCACTTTTCATGGTGTTCATACGCAATGATTGAAGCTGCTTTTAAAATCTCTTTTTGACTGTCTTTAAAGATGTTATAACCCAGTTTGGCATGTGTTTTCATAATTTCAAATTCATCGGGGGTCAATTTATCCGGTTTTTTGAGGATGTTATCGGGTATGCCCACTTTACCAATGTCGTGTAAAGGGGACGCTAATTCAATGATTTGGCATTCACGTTCCTCTAATCCATAGTGTTTTGCCAAAAGGTAAGAATATTGTGCGACCCTTTGCACATGATTGGCGGTTTCTTGTGAGCGGGTTTCGACAATGTTTCCTATCCGTGTTAAAAATTCATATTGGGTATTGGTGATCTCTTCGTTGAGTGCGCGAAGAAGGGTGTTTTTCGTTTCGAGTTCCCCATTTTTTTCAATAATATGGGAAGTAAAATCATTTATTTTTTTGGCAACATCTTCTAATTCGAGTGAATTAAAGTCATCGATATTGATATACGTATGCTCTTCAAAAGACTTTTTGGTATCCTCAACCAATATGGAGAGTGGATTTTTGACATGTTTATCAATGATGCTAAACATAACATACAATAGTGATATGAGTATGAGTAACTGACCTTACGCAGTAAATAATTTTTTCGGGATAAGCGTGGTATAAATTT
>JAVHOQ010000051.1:0-15318 GCA_036170115.1 Sulfuricurvum sp. | reverse complement strand
ATTTTTATGGTCACACAGTGTACTCAAAAATCTCTTAAAGGTTTTAACCTCGTCACCCTTAGCTGGATTCCCGTCTTCACGGGAATGACGGAGATTGTCGCCCTCACCGAGATCATCCCCCTCTAAGCCAAGCGTGAGTGACCCTTGGCTATAATTCCCCACTTTTTTACTTGGGGAAATGTAACCATGAAATTTATTGAAACACGCGGAAACGATGGAGTTCATTCCAGTGAAGTGACTTTTTCGGAGGCAATTTTAAGCCCCATAGCCTCTTTTGGTGGGTTGTATGTCCCCAAAGAGCTGCCTACGTTGGGGGAAGCTTTTTTGACCCGACATTTGGATTCTTCGTACAAAACGTTGGCAAAAGAGTTGCTCACGACCTTACGCATTGATATTGATGAAAGCGTTATGGATGAGGCATTGGCACTGTACGATGGATTCGATGATCCCTCCAATCCTGTCCCCGTGGTCAAAGTTCGGGAGGATTTGTATGTGAGTGAGTTGTACCATGGGCCTACCCGTGCGTTCAAAGATATGGCGTTACAACCTTTTGGGGTGTTGCTCTCTTCGATTGCCCAAAAACGGAATCAAGAGTACCTGATTTTAGCCGCGACCAGTGGCGATACGGGCCCCGCTGCACTGGAGACCTTTAAAAATCGTCCCAATGTACGGGTGGCGTGTCTCTATCCGAATGGGGGAACGTCCGATGTACAACGGCTTCAGATGGTGACCGAAGATGCCCCGAATCTCAAAGTGATCGGGATTCATGGCGATTTTGACGATGCGCAACGGGCGTTAAAGCACCTTTTGGGATCGGAGAGTTTTAAATCCACCCTCAAAGCCAAAAACATTGCCCTCTCCGCGGCCAATTCGGTCAATTTCGGGCGGATTATTTTTCAGATCATTTATCACATCCACAGCTATCTTGAACTGGTGCGTCACAACGTCATCACGATGGGGGAAAAGGTCTATTTGGATGTCCCAAGCGGGAATTTTGGAAATGCACTTGGGGGGTATTATGCCTATCAAATGGGGCTTCCGGTGGAAAAAATCATCATTGCCTCCAATGAAAACAATGTCCTTACCCGTCTGATCAACACCGGACGTTACGATTTACGCAACCAAAAAGTGGTCTCGACCACTTCGCCTGCGATGGATATTTTGGTCTCTAGCAATGTTGAACGGATTTTATTTGACCTTTTTGGGGATCAACGCACCAAAGTATTGATGGAAAAATTGGACAAAGAGCGTTGTTACGCCCTAAGTGATGATGAGACCATGCGCCTCCAAACCCTCTTTTCAGCCGATTATTGCAATGGTGATGAGGGGAAAGCCTACATCAAAGAGGCGTATACACAGCAAGGGTATCTCATGGATCCCCATACGGCAACCTGTTTTAAGGCGTACGATTGCTGTGCGACCCAACCGCTCAAAACCATCGTCTACTCCACCGCGGAATGGACGAAATTTTCCCCCACCATCGCCCATGCCTTAGGCGGTGCAAACAACCAATCCGATAGTGATGCGCTGCATACGATCAGTCAAACGGCGCATATCGCCATCCCTGCGATGATTCAAGGACTCTTTACCAAGCCTATCACCCAAGCAACGGTGATCGATAAAGCGGACATCGAACACGAAATTTTGGCGTTTTTATAATCCTTACACCTCATCCCCCAACTCCGAACGGGTGAGGCGAAGCCGTTGGGCTAATACGGTCGCAAGGGACTGCATAAAGTGCAATGAGGCTTTTTTATGGTGTTGGGCAAAAAGATCAAACGCTTCGCGGGAGATACGGTAAAGATGGGTATCCCGTTCCGCAACACTGTGGGTATAGTGCGACGTTCCTTCCAAAAATGAAAATTCCCCAAAAAAGTTCCCCTCTTCATACGTCCCCAAATGGATACTTTTTTCCCCATGGGAAGAGGGGAGTAAAAGGCGGACGCGCCCTTGACGGATCAAAAATATCTCCCCATTCGATTCCCCTTGGGAGTAGATTCGCTCTCCCTTTTTGTACCATTGACACTCCAAAAGTTTCTCAATCTCGTCTAACGTATCGCTACGACGCTCTTTAAACAGATCAAATTGGCTCAAGGTCAACATCCCCTGAGGGGATACTTCACTGTGATTCTCCCGTAAAATAGACTCCTCTACCCACTCCACTGCCTCATCCAAATTATCAAAAATCATCGCAGGGGAGAGGTGTTTGAGTACTCCGACGTGGTGAAAATACCGTTCCAAATCTTCTCCACTGGGGAGCTTATGGGGCAAACGGGAGAGTAACAAATATCCCCCCCGTTCATGCAGTATATCTTTAAGCTGAAGCAAAACATGGGCAGCGGTCAGATCGACCGTTTCGACCCGTTTCATATCCAAAATAAGGTATTTTTTATCGGGTAGATCGTTTTTAAGCATCGCGTAGAGTTGATGCGCTGTCCCAAAAAAAAGACTTCCTTGCAACTCATAAACACTCAACATCCCACCTTGAGCTTGAAGTAGACTCTCTTTGAAGTGATTTCGGATGATTTTACTTTTGATCTCGTTTCCATCAAGCTGACGATAAAGAATCGATTCTCCCATCTGTCGCATGAGATACAGTATCATGGCTAACACCAATCCCACCCCCGCAGCGGCAATCAAACTTACACTTAAGGCAGTCAGGGCAACGATCACAATGATGCAAAAATCAAACACGGTCGTTTGGGAGCGTAAGAGTTTGACACTGTGAGGATCAATCATCCGAAACCCCACCACCATCAAAATCCCCGCCAATGCCGCGATGGGGATCCATCCAATAAACTCCCCAAACAACGCAAAAGCAACCAATGCCATAATCCCCTCAAACAGACCTGAGAGGTTAGAGGTGGCACCACTGGAGAGATTGACCATCGTAGGTCCCATCGTCCCCGATCCGCTCATCCCCCCAAAAACAGCACTGGTAACATTGCTTGCACCTTGGGCGATAAGTTCTTGGTTGGGGTCATTAAACGTGTGGGTCATCGAATCCAATACAATGGAAGTTTTCAAGGTATCAATCGAGAGCAATGCAGCAAGGGTGAGGGCAGGGAATACCACCTCTTTGATCCTCTCACCCGATAATTCCCATACCCCATCCCATCGTTGCACGATACTTTGAACCATCGGAAAGCTCCCTTGTTCACTGATCGATCCGACAATAAGGGTACTTTGCGGTAAAAACAACGTAGAATCACACCACCCCAAAAAGGCATACGTCATAATCCCCACGATAAAAGCGATGATGACCGTAGGAAACGAGCGAAACCATCGGTTCCCCATCACCATCGCAAGCAGTGTCATCCCCCCGATGAGGAGACTTTGCCACTGCCACATAAAAGGGTGCTGAAGTGATTGCCAAAAATGCTCTCCATGGGGAGAACCGACGAAATTGGGCAATTGAGAGGTGATAATGACCAATCCCACCCCAGAGAGATACCCACTGACCACGGGAAAAGGCATATATTTAATCAACTGTCCCAATCCCATACGACCAAAGAGAAGTTGAAAAACTCCCGCTAAGACCCCAATGAGCATTAACATGACAAAAACACTCGAAGCGGTTATCCCAGCAGTCGTGTATTCCAAGGCAAATGCTGATAGAACCGCTGCCGCAGGTGCGCTAGGAGCAGAGATAAGGCGAGAGGTTCCCCCCAATAACGGGGCAATAATCCCCAAAATACTCACCCCTAAAATCCCCGCAATGGCTCCATAGGTGGCATAATCTCCCCCCAAGGGGGCATACACACTCACTCCAAAACCAATCGCGGCAGGAAGCGCGACCAACATTGCAGCTGTCCCTCCCAAAAAATCGTGACTCAGTGAACGGGAGCGTAAGAGGGGAGAGAGTATCATCCTTTTTCGTTAAACTCATCATTGCGTTTGAGTGACATACTCGATTCCATCAATTGAAGCTCTTCATCCCCACCCAGTAATATTTTCGGGGAAAGTTTGAGATGTTCCGCCCCAATCTTATAGGGATATTGGGCATGAGAGAGGATGTAACGAAAACAGTTCAGACGCGCTTTTTTCTTGTTATCCGAGCGGATGATAATCCATGGCGCATGATCAGTGTGGGAAGCTAGTAGCATCGAATATTTGGCAATGGTGTATTTATCCCATAAATGTTGCGATTTTTCATCGACAGGGGAGAGTTTAAACTGTTTGAGCGGATCGGTTTTGCGCTGTTTGAACCGTTTGGCTTGCTCATTTTTGGAGACCGAAAAATAAAATTTAAACAAAATAATCCCCGAATTGACCAACATCCGCTCAAATTCCCCCACTTCATGCAAGAACTCTTTGTGCTCCTCTTCGGTACAAAATCCCATGACGGGTTCAACCCCCGCTCGATTGTACCAACTACGGTCGAAAAAGACCATTTCGCCTGCACTGGGGAGATGCGCTACGTAGCGTTGAAAATACCATTGGGTTTTTTCGATGTCGGAGGGTTTATCCAATGCTACCACCCGCGCACCCCGAGGGTTTAGGTGTTCGGTGATCCGTTTAATCGTCCCCCCTTTACCCGCTGCATCGCGCCCTTCAAAGATCATCAAGACTTTAAGCCCTTTGTCTTTGATATGATTTTGGACTTTAAGCAACTCAATTTGGAGCGTTTTTAGCTCATCTTCGTAGTGAATGACACTTGATTTGATCCACACGGGGAGACGTTCCCCTTTTTTGGTGTTGTGTTTACGTCGCTCTTTATCGTTCTCTTCTTTGTTTTTATGTCGATCATCGTGAACAATTTTATCAATATCGGTCACTTCTGAAATCTCTTCGCGTGCCATAGAACCTTTTGCGTGCATTAGATAGTCTCCTGTTGGTGTTAATTTTTTTCGCTGGATTCCCGCTCTTGCGGGAATGACGATGTGGTTGTTAGTGTGAAAATTTAATCCCCATATTGTAGGTCGAAAACGGAATCGCCCGATCCGGTTCGATCATAAAATTACACTCACGCTTAATATTCGTCGCATCAAAGTTATAAAGGTCTGAAAACTCCATAATGACGATCCGATAGACGTTTTCATACCCCATATCCGCGGGGGCTAAAAAATCGGGCCAGCAACAAAAGAGTTTTTGTTTGATTGTGTCTTTGAGAATCGCTTCCCCCATCGCCGTATCCAAACTCACCGTATCGATGATGGTTTTGACAAACGCACGATCTTGCTCAAACGCCACCGTCCCCGTATGGGTGGTGATCATCTCTTTGGGGATTTTTCCCGTCACGGGGAACAAATCGGCGTAACCATCGCGCATCGTTTTTGCTGCATATCCCACCCCGATTTTGTGCGGATCGCAGGGGAGTGGGATCATGTCTTCGCTGGTGAACGGATTGCGTGGATCATCGATAATACGGGAGCGTATCTCTGAGAGGGTAATGCGAAAACCCTCCACCGCTTCAATCCGTCCTGCCTCTTGGACAGGCTGAAAGACCACCCCACGGACACAGGTGTAGCGTCGAGAAAAATCGATAATGTCGGGAATCTCATGGTCATTGACCCCTTTTTTGATAACGCACACCAGTGTGGTGGAAATACTGTACTTTTCAAGCAACTCCAATGCTTTCAGACGGATAGAGCGCATATCTCTATCGCGAATATCGCGAAGTGCTTCTTCTTGCATCGAATCAAACTGCAAATAGACCTCAAACCCTGACCCAAGCGATTTCAGCTCTTGGACAAACGCCTCCTCTTGGGCAATACGGATACCGTTGGTATTGAGCATCAGATGACGAACAGGCGATTTTTTGAGATACCGTAAAATCTCCATAATTTGGGGATGGGTGGTCGGTTCTCCCCCTGTCACTTGGATGAGATCGGGCTTGCTTTCCACTTTGAGGAGCGTGGAGAGCATCTGCTGGATTTGCTCCATGCTTCGATGATTCCCCGCTCCGGGATAGGAGGAGAAATAGCAGATATTGCATTTCATATTGCACTCATCGGTGATGTTAAAGAGGGCAAGACAGGGATGATTTTGGTGCTGAGGACACACCCCACAGTCAAAAGGACACCCGCGTAACACCTGAGTATTCGCCATTTCGGGTAAATCGGGGGCTTTGAGATACTCATCACACATTTTAAAATACCCGTAGTCACTGGAGATTTTGACCATTGATTCCCCGCATTTTGGGCAAAATTTGCGCAAAAACACGTCGTTGTCTTTGGTCACGATATGGGTATTGATGAGTTTAGTAAGCGTGCCACAGAGGTGACAAAAACTTTGGGTGGAACCTAAATAGAGGTCGTATTTTTGGGAGTAATGTGCCATCAACGCCCCCCCGAAAGAATGAGAACGGGGAGCAATATCACCGCACCAATAACAATGGTCACCCCATCTGCAGCGATGGCAAGGGGGGTAAGGAGGATTTTTCCAACCGTTTCTCCTGCATGGGACGTTTCATGATATTCTGCCATATCCAACCCAATGGGGGTGCGTAGGAGGGTGAGCTTATCATTGATTTTGGGGTCACTGAGATAACGCTCACCCTGAAAACGAAACGAAAAATGGAGGGTATTGGTCTTGGAATTTAGGGTTCCAAAATGGTTATCGCTCATCGTCGCAACCAAAAGGGGATCGCAACGGTTTAGCTCCACATCGGCGGTAAACATTGCCTGCGTTGCGTTGTTTGGATTGACCCAATATGACCCTTGATTAAACTTATAGACCACGGGCAATTCATCTTTATGGGTCAATAAAAACGCCAACGTCGGATCACTTTGAAACAGATAATGGTAACGATCACTGGCAAAAAGGATCGTCTTACCATCCTGACTCATCATAAAGGCGTTAATCGTCTCGTGATAGTGGGTTGTGGTGGTCGAAGTACCCTTTTTATCCCATAACATGGTGGTAAAACACCCCATAAACATAAAACTCACGACCGCAATGGTTAACACTGCCCAAAACATTTTTTTCATCGTTGATCCTTTTTTTTAGTGATGTCGTCGTCCATAATTTCCTCCACCATGGGAGTGATAATTAGGCTCAATCCATAAGCCACTTTCCAAAATCACCCCCAAAATAATAATCGCCCCATCCGCTGCCAAGGTAAGGGGGGTGAGGGCGACTTTGGTGAGGGTTTTGACGTTTTTTTGTGCGTCACTGGGGCTGGTTGATTCCCTAAACCCAAGGGTGATAGGGGTGTGTAGGTGGGTCATTTGCGCGTTGATGGTAGGATCGCTTTGGTAACGTGTCCCATGCAGATTGAACGAAAAAAGGAGTTGATTTCCCTGAAAATTTCCGTAATGGTGATCGTTGCAATAGCCAATAAGCTGTGGATTCACATCCACCAAATTTAACGTTGCACTAAACATCGCACTCACCGCGCCATTGTAGACACCGTAACTTCCTTGCGGGAATGCGTAGCGCACCGCCAATTCATCTTTATGGGTCACTAAAAAAACCAAAGCTGGGTCGCTATCGAGAATATAATGGTATTTTTGACTCGCAAAAACCGTTTTACTCCCATCTTGGGTGACCATAAACGATTCAATCGTATCACTATACGTGGTCGTTTGGATCCCACTGTTAGGGGAGTCTTCCCATAACATGGCGGTCATACATCCGCTTAAGAGTAACGCCACGATTATCATCATTACAAACTGTCTCATCGTCGTTTCCTAACACAAAAAATAAGGGCATAAAGCATCAATAGCACACAAAGCCACTGGAAAAGGGTAAATCCCCACCCAATGGTAGCATACGGTTTTAAAAATTCCCATATAAATCGCTGTAGGGCGTAGTATCCGACGAATTGGTAAAAAATGCTTGCTTCAAACCGCCCTTTGTTGTGATAATACGCGCTCACACTGTAGAGAAAAAAGAGTCCCATCGCCCCACTTTCGTAGAGTTGAACCGGATGACGTAACACCCCATCCCCAAAATCATGCCCGAAGATCGACGTGGTCGCAATGCCGTAGGTGTAATCGTCTAATCCTGCCATGTAGCACCCAATGCGACCAATGGCGATCCCAATGGAGAGTGAGGGGACAAAATACGCCCCCGTGGAGCCACGAATCCCCATGAAGTATTTAAACACTTCCGTGGCAACAATCCCCCCAAACAACGCCCCCAAAACCGATTTTCCGATCACCATCGTATGGGTCGAGTAGTAGGCATTGAGCGTTCCTAACCCAAAGGCTCCGATAAAAAATCCGATCAGTAAAACGGTGTAATACCCATAAGCAACGGTCTCATCGGCGATGGTGGGGGAAGATGGGCGTATCCATTTCCACGAGATGAGAAACGCGACGCTGTAGGAGAGCAGATCAAAGAGGAGATGGATGGTCATTAGCGCGCAATGAGATAGATACACCCACCAAAAACCAAAAAGATGCTTCCCCATGCGACCAATGCTGCTTGAAACTGATAACGGATACGCGCATGGTCGTGGGTCGCGGTTTTGATTTGGGTGAGGATTTTGGTATACCCTATCCAAATGGGGATCATAATGAGGAAAAAAACGGACACAAGGGGATCACTGGAGATGGCTAAGAGAAAAAAGATTCCCACCAATGCCGAAAAAATAAAAAACTATAATGACCCCCTAAAATCAGACCAGTAAAATTTATGTTTTAATTCCAAAACGCTAAAATAAAATACGAAGATATAGGGAATAAAAAAATGAGTACCAAAAGAAAAGTATACAGT
Source organism: Sulfuricurvum sp. (assembly GCA_036170115.1). GTDB lineage: Bacteria > Campylobacterota > Campylobacteria > Campylobacterales > Sulfurimonadaceae > Sulfuricurvum. The sequence goes on along the minus strand of JAVHOQ010000051.1, from coordinate 6,654 downwards.
GCAGGTTTACGGAAAAATATCATCTTAAAAATTTGGTTTATTTTGAAATTTTTGATGATATAGAAGAGGCAATTAAAAGAGAAAAGCAGTTGAAAAATTGGCATAGAGATTGGAAAATAGAGTTAATAGAAAAACAAAATCAACAGTGGTGTGATTTGTATGAAAGAATTATATGAGATTGCGGATCAAGTCCGCAATGACAGAACGCGTCATCCTGAACTTGATTCAGGATCTAAAAGATTCCCTGATCAAGCACGGAATGACGAGAGAGATTAAGTTCGTAATGACAAAGAATGAGGATAGCGTAAAATGAACGAAGCCCAAACGAGAGCCGAACTAATAGACCCACAGCTTCGAGCCTGCGGGTGGGGGATAGTCGAAGGTTCTCGAATCTTACGCGAATATCCAATCACAGCGGGTAAAATCCAAACGGGAGGCGGCAGAGCAAAAAAACTCACCGCTGACTATGTCCTTGTGTACAAGGGGATCAAACTTGCGATCATCGAAGCCAAACGAAGCGGACTCAGTGTAGGTGAGGGGGTAGCGCAAGCCAAGCAGTACGCCGACAAGCTCAAACTCGACACCACCTACGCCACCAACGGCAAAGAGATTTACCGTATCTGCATGAAAAGCGGTGCAGAGGGGTTAGTCGAGCGTTATCCGACCCCTGAGGAGCTTTGGAATAAAACGTTCTCGGAGCAAAACGAGTGGCGGGAGAAGTTTAGTGGCGTGCCGTTTGAAAACGTCGGTGGGACGAAGGGGGCGCGCTACTATCAGGAGATTGCGATCAACAAAACCCTCGAAGCAGTTGCCAACAACGCACCGTGCATCTTGCTCACTCTTGCTACGGGGACGGGGAAAACCTTTATCGCGTTTCAGATCGCGTGGAAACTTTTTCAAACCCGTTGGAATCTCCGCCGTGATGGGAGCCGACGACCGCGCATTTTATTTTTAGCTGACCGTAACATCTTGGCGAATCAGGCGTTTAATGCCTTTTGCGCATTTCCCGAAGATGCTCTCGTGCGGATCAGCCCCAAAGAGATCAGCAAAAAAGGGAGTGTCCCGACCAACGGCAGTATCTTTTTTACCATCTTTCAAACCTTTATGAGCGGAACGGATAGCGAGGGGAAGGCGGCTCCGTATTTCGGGGAGTATCCGAAAGACTATTTTGACTTTATCATCATCGATGAGTGTCATCGCGGCGGTGCAAACGATGAGGGGAACTGGAGAGGGATTTTAGAGTATTTTTCCCCTGCGGTTCAGCTGGGACTCACCGCCACCCCAAAACGCAAAGACAACGTCGACACGTACCGCTATTTCGGCGAACCCGTCTACATCTACTCACTCAAAGAGGGGATCAACGACGGTTTCCTCACCCCTTTTAAAGTCAAACGGATCAAAACGACCCTCGATGACTACCTCTACACGAGCGACGACACGATTATCGAAGGGGAGATCGAAGAGGGGAAACTCTACACCGAACCCGATTTCAACAAGATTATCGAGATAACCGCGCGGGAAGCCAAGCGCATTGCGATATACATGGAGGAAGCCAAGCAAAACGAAAAAGCGATTATTTTTTGTGCCACCCAAGATCACGCAGCGGCGGTTCGCGATCTGGTCAATCAGATGAAAAAGAGCAAAGAACCCAACTACTGCGTCCGCGTCACCGCCAATGACGGAGCCATCGGCGAGCAATTTTTACGGGAGTTTCAAGACAACGAGAAAATGATCCCCACCATCTTGACCACCTCCCAAAAACTCTCCACGGGGGTCGATGCACGTAATATCCGTAATATCGTTTTAATGCGTCCTGTTAATTCGATGATCGAGTTCAAACAGATCGTGGGACGGGGTACGCGGCTGTTCGAGGGGAAAGCGTTTTTTACGATCTATGATTTCGTCGATGCGTATCACCATTTCGCCGATCCCCAATGGGACGGTGAACCCTTGGAACCCGCTTGTCCTTCTGAGCTTGACTCAGAACCTAAAAAGATTGCGGATCAAGTCCGCAATGACGTAGACGGTGGTGAGGGCGAAGCAGGTGAGAGACGCACAAAAATCAAAATCAAACTGCGCGATGGCAAAGAGCGGGAGATAGATTTTATGATCGCTACGTCATTTTGGGGTGCAGAAGGGAAAATAATATCGTCAGATGAATTTTTACAAAATCTCTTTGGAGAATTGCCCAACTTTCTAAACAGTGAAGCACAACTCAGAGAGATTTGGAGCAGTCCTATCACACGCGCCATTTTACTGGATAAGTTGGAGGAAGCAGGTTTTGGCAAGGCTAATTTGACACTGTTGCAAAAGGCGATCCATGCCGAAAAAAGTGATTTGTTTGACGTTTTGGAGTTTGTCTTAAATCGTGATACTAAACCTATTTCAAGAGAGTCCAGAGTAATGGAAGCGCACGCAACGATCTTTGAACGTCTCAATGAAAAGGAAAAAGCGTTTATCGATTTTGTCCTCAGCAAATACATCGAGACGGGGGTAGATGAACTGGGTCAGGAGAAACTGCCGTTTCTCCTCATCAACAAATATCACTCCTTGCAAGATGCGCAAGAGGTGTTAGGCGAAGTCGCAACCATCAGCTCACTGTTTATCGCATTTCAACGCTCTTTGTATCAGCTAACCTAAAAAGAGGGTGTGTATTATCCAAACACCTTTTTCATCGCGGTAAAAAAAACTTTGAAAATTCCGCGATTACCGACGAGTTTATCAATGTATTCATCGTACGAAAGCCCCTTGTCTTCGAGCATTCCGATAAAATAGTTGCGTGATCCCTCAATGCCGGACTCTTTTTCAATCTCGACAAGTTTCATATAGACGTTTTCGATTTCGGCGATGGCATCTTTGGGGGCTGCTTTTCTAAAGGCGGTGTACCCTGTGATTTGATGGTTGAGTTTGTCCCGCTTGGACTCAAACTCCGTCACGACCCAATAAAAGCTCCCATCTTTTGCCATGTTCTTGACAATTGCCATAATGGAACCGCCAATTTGGATCCGATCCCACATCAGTTTAAAAATCACTTTAGGCATATCGGGATGGCGAATGATGTTGTGAGGTTTGCCTACCAATTCCGACTCTTTGTATCCAGAAATCTCAACAAAATAGTCATTTCCATAGGTAATAATCCCTTTGGCATCCGTTTTACTGACAATATAACGTTTAGGATCAAGAAGAATTTCGTGATCCGTCGGGATTGGGTGTTCCATGCGTTTAACCTTTAAGTAGCGTAAATATAGTGGGTGCGCTATGTGTTTATTCTAGCACAAGTCACGTAGAAAATTGAAAAAATTTAGGAGGTAAATTAGAATGTTTTGCCACACTACAAAAAGAGTATTTTAAGGAAAAATTCCCTAATATATCGATATGTTTAAGAAAATAGGAATATCAGATGAAAACTAATTATACCGAGCTTTTACCCCCCGCGTGGGAAAAAACCTCTTTGATCTTTACGGCGTTGGGGGATGAACATCGTCAACGGATGTTGCTGCTTTTTGAACTTGATGAGCGGTTAAATGCGGGACAAATTGCCCAAGCCTCAACGCTTGCACGCACCACGGTCTCGCACCATCTCAAGATATTGCGTCAAGCCGAGGTGTTGTTGAGTGAAAAAATCGGCAAAGAGGTGTGGTTTTGGATCAATAAGCCCCTTTTGGAGACCACGTTTGGGAATGTGATTCGCTATTTGCACGAAGGGGGAAATCATGATTAAACGTATTTTAGCATGGGTGTTGCGTCGCTTATTTCGGATTAAAACAGTAGGGACGTTTGACTATCAGGGGGGGCATACGATTATCATTGCCAACCACCAGTCGTTTTTGGATGGGTTGATTTTGGGGGCGATTTTACCCATTGATCCGGTGTTTGTGGTCAATATCGAAGTGGCTAAACAACCCTTTGCCCGATTAATCCTTGCGTTGTCGGAGTATTTGGTGGTCGATCCCTCCAACCCCATGGCGGTCAAGACGATTATCCGTTTGGTGGAGAGTGGTCGCCCTGTGATGATTTTTCCGGAGGGGCGAATCACCACCACGGGGGGATTGATGAAAATTTATGAGGGGTCGGCGTTTGTGGCGATGAAAACCCATGCGACCATACTCCCCATCGTGATTGAGGGGGCGACGTTAAGCACTTTATCCCGTATGCCTCAACACCACCCACGACAGTGGTTTCCCCCCATTACGATCACCTATCATGCTTCGACGACAATTGAGCCTACACATAAGGGTACTACGCACGATCAACGTACCCACGCGGGGGAGGCGATGCGCCGTTTGATGCAGCAATCGCTCTTTGAATCACGTCCTTCATTGACGTTGTGGCAAGCGTATTTGGGGGCGATGAAAACCTACGGACGTTCCCGACCCATCATCGAAGATACGGCTCAAAAAGAGTACACCTACGCTGAAGTACTCAAAATGGCGTTGGGATTGGGGAGATTACTCTCACGTCATACCGTTGTGGGGGAAAATGTGGGGGTATTGATGCCCACCGCCGTTGCGACGTTTGGGGTGATTATGGGGTTAAGTGCTTTTGGGCGTACCCCTGCGATGCTGAATTTTATCGCAGGTTCCCAAGGGATTCAAAGTGCGTGTGATGCGGCACAGATTACCACCATTGTCACTTCCCAAAAATTTGTAGTGCAGGGGAAACTGACCGAAAAACTTGCACGCTTGGCGGGGATTACCCTGATCTATTTGGAGGAGTTAAAACAGGAACTGACCGTAGGGGATAAAGTGTGGTTGCTGGGGTATGCGTTGTGGTCTCCCCACGCTATCGCGCACAAGGTAGATCCTGACGAAAAAGCGGTGATTTTATTTACTTCGGGTTCGGAAGGAACACCCAAGGGGGTGGTATTGTCCCACAATGCGTTGTTAGCCAATGTGATGCAGATACGCTCCATTGTCGATTTTTCCACCGATGATACGATGCTCAATGCGTTGCCCATTTTTCACTCCTTTGGACTGACTGCGGGGACAATCCTCCCCGTACTTAGCGGGATGCACCTTTTTATGTACCCCTCACCGCTTCATTATAAAGTGATTCCCGAGATTGCGTATGATCGCTCGTGTACGATTTTATTGGGAACGGGGACGTTTTTAGCTCAGTATGGCAAACACGCCCATCCGTACGATTTTTATCGGTTGCGTTACGTCATTGCAGGAGCTGAGAAGCTCACTTCCCGTGTTCGTGATCTGTGGTTTGAAAAATTTGGTATCCGTATTTTTGAGGGGTATGGTGCCACCGAAACCGCTCCTGTTATCGCGGTTAATACCCCCATGGGATTCAAAAGTGGTACGGTGGGGCAAATCCTCCCCAGTATCGAGCATAAACTCATCCCCGTTGCGGGGATTGCGGAGGGGGGAGTATTGCACGTGCGAGGGCCTAATGTGATGAGTGGGTATCTTCGTGCCACCGCACCGGGTGTTTTGGAACACGCGGTTTCGGATGCGGGTGAGGGGTGGTATGACACGGGTGATGTGGTGACCATTGATAAACAAGGATTTGTGACACTGGTGGGACGGGTGAAACGGTTTGCCAAAATTGCAGGGGAGATGGTTTCGCTGGAATCGGTCGAAAAATTGGCGCAACAGGTCAACCCCCTTGCCCATCATGCTGCCTCTTCTTCTGCGGATGAACGTCGTGGCGAGCAAATTGTACTGTTTACTACCGATGGGACACTCAGTCGTGATGCTTTAGGGCAAATGGCGAAAAAAATGGGGTATCCCGAGATTGCTATCCCAAAAAAAATCGTCCTTTTGGAGACCATCCCGATTTTAGGGACAGGGAAAACCGATTACGCCACCTTAAAAATAATGGCAAGTGAGATGGCATGAGTAATCCCTTTTATCTCTTTAAGACCGATCGCTTTGCCCCGTTGTTTACCGTCCAGTTCTTGGGGGCGTTTAATGACAATATTTTTAAAAATACCCTTGCGGTGATGGTGACGTTCCAAGCAGCACAATGGAGTAATCTTAGCGCGTCGTTATTAGCACCTCTCATCGGGGTGATTTTTATCCTCCCTTTTTTTCTCTTTTCGGGATTTTCGGGGGCATTAGCCGATAAATACGACAAAGCCACCCTCACCCGCTGGGTCAAAGGGTTGGAATTTGGGTTAATGGGATTGGCGACGATAGGATTTGCGTTTCATTGGTTTGGGGTGCTGTTGATGGTGGTGTTTGGATTAGGGATCCATTCGACCCTTTTTGGCCCGATTAAATACGCTATCATCCCCCAACATTTGGGAGAAAATGAGTTGGTCACCGCCAATGCGTTGATCGAATCGGGTACTTTTACCGCGATTTTACTGGGAACCCTTGGGGGGGGAATGTTGTCGTTGTACCCGCATGGGGGAATTATTGCGGGGGTGATGGGGATGATCCTTGCCCTCATTGGGTACAACGTGAGTCGCTTTATTCCACCTGCCCCCTCGCTTGAATCCCTCACTCCCCTTTCGTGGAATCTTTTTAGCCAAACGGTCACAACGTTACGCTTAAGCTACCAAAACAAAACCGTTTTTGGGGCGATCGTGGGGTTGTCGTGGTTTTGGTTGGTGGGGGCGTTGCTTCTAAGCAGTTTTCCCGCCTTGGTCAAAACCCTTTTACACGGCGATGAGACGACGGTCACCATGGTACTAAGCCTCTT
>JAVHOQ010000050.1:0-44698 GCA_036170115.1 Sulfuricurvum sp. | reverse complement strand
TTTTTTCTACCATTGCCATGCGTACACCAATGAGCAAGGGGATCGTCAACCCCTTAATCTCAACCGCACCATACAGCAACTCGACGTGTGGCTCATCTGAATGGTGAAGTTGCAAAATACGCCCTATTCCCAAACGCCCCTCAGGCTCTACTTTGACTTTAACATCGCGTAAATTTTTATTGAATGCCGCGCATAAATCCCGTGCAACTCCATGAATGCTCAGGCAATCTCCTCGATTGGCGGTGAGTTCAATTTCGATAATATCATCGTTAAATACGGGATAGTCGGCTAAATTTTTCCCATTTACCAACTCACCAATACTCCCATCAAGGATCATAATCCCCTCACCCATTTTGGGCAATCCAATCTCAGTTGAGGAGCAGATCATCCCATGCGATTCCATCCCGCGAAGTTTGGCCTCTTTGATGGTCAATCCCCCTGGAAGGCTCGTCCCAACTGTGGCTACGGCAACGTAAATTCCCGCACGAACATTGGATGCACCACAAACGATTTGACGAACTTCACCACCCACATTAACCTGACAAACATTAAGCTTATCGGCATCAGGATGTTTTTCACACCCCTCTACGAAACCAACGACTACCCCAGCAGGGACGCAGATGGATTCATGACGACCCACTTCTAAACCAATAGCGTTTAACGTTTTAAGCAACTGTTGGATCGTCACCGCATCAAGATCAATCCACTCATTTAACCAATTTTTTGTAACGATCATCTAAACTGCTCCAATAATCTAACATCACCCTCAAACAGTGATCGCAAATCCCCAATACGGTGAATTAACATAGCAAAACGCTCAACCCCTAAACCAAACGCATAGCCACTGACATTCTCGTAGCCGACCGCTTTAAAAACATTGGGATCGACAATACCGCACCCAAGTACTTCCAACCAACCGGTTTTAGAGCAGACACGACACCCATCACCACCGCAAAAAATACAACTAATATCCACTTCCGCGGATGGCTCGGTAAACGGGAAAAAACTGGGGCGGAAACGGACTTCTACCTCACCAAACATCGTTTTCAAAAAATCTTCCAAAATAAATTTCAAATTAGCAAACGAGACTTTCCCCTCTGCTTCAACGACTAACCCTTCCACTTGGTGAAACATAGGGGTATGGGTGAGGTCATAGTCACGACGAAATACCGATCCGGGGGCAATCATCCGGATGGGAGGCTTGGTGGAGAGCATCGTACGAATCTGTACCGGAGAGGTATGGGTTCGTAAAAGCTTGGCATCTTTAAAATAAAAAGTATCTTGCATATCGCGTGCGGGGTGGTAGGTCGGAAGATTTAATGCTTCAAAGTTATGAAAATCATCTTCCACCATAGGCCCCGTATGCACCGCAAAATTCATCGCGGTAAAATACTCTACAATACGATCCATGGTCTCCATCACAGGGTGTAACGCACCTCGATCACTGCTGGGTGAAAATGCGGTTACGTCCAGTGCTTCCCCTCTCATCGTCGCTTCCAAATGGGCTAAACTTAAAAAAAGTTTTCGCTCAACCAACAACGCATTGAGCTGTTCTTTATAGACATTAAGCTCTTTGGCAAATGCCCCTTTTTCGCTCTCTGGAATCTCCCTCATTCGTGCAAATTGGGCGTTCATGATCCCTTTTTTTCCGAAAATAGCTACCCGAATTTCTTCAATTTTATCAATAGTACCGGCTGATTCTATAGCATTAATCCACTCTTGCAAAATTCTTCTCTCCATCATTCATTATAGTTGGGCAATTGTAGTGAAATCTCTTTTACAATAAGCTTCAAGGTCTACACTGTATGCTACAATATGCCCAAAAAAAGAGGTTTGCTATGTGTCTATTTTGCAAAATAATTAACCGTGAAATCCCCTCCAATGCGGTTGCCGAAAACGAAGAGTTTTATGCCTTTCATGACATCAATCCCAAAGCACCCGTTCACGTATTGATCATCCCTAAAGCCCATTATGATAGTTTCGATGACATTCCTAGCGATGCGATGGGAAAAATGGCAACCTTCATGCAAGAAGTAGCTCGGGAGTTAGGGATCAATCAAAGTGGGTACCGTATCATCAGCAATATTGGAGAGGATGGTGGGCAAGAGGTTAAACACCTCCATTTTCATCTTTTGGGGGGTGCAAAACTCCATTGGGGTCATTTAGCCGATTCTGACCCAAAAGACTTCTTTTAATCCTTAGCTTAAAAATTATATCCTCACTCCCGAATCACCTTCGGGATACTATCATTTTACTCAACGGCGTTAAGATAGGTATCAAAATAGATAATTTGTTCTAAGGTACGCACTTGCGCTGTCCCCCCTTGTGAGGTACGGGCATTCATGGAATGGTCAATCGCCAAATAAGCAAGGACATCTTTTTTAATTCGCGTATCAATCGCATGAAGTTCTGCATACTCAATGTCGCTCAAATCAATCCCCAATGCTTCGGCACGAGCAACCGCACGCCCCGTAATATGATGCGCTTCTCGAAACGGAACCTTGCAATGCTCCACCAAATAATCGGCCAAATCGGTTGCACTGAGGTGACCTAGCTTACACGCTTTTGCCATATTTTCCGGTTTAATGGTCATGGTTTTGAGGGCTTCTTTAAGAATTTCAAGGGAAATTTCAATGGTCTCAATGCTATCAAAAACCCCCTCTTTGTCCTCTTGGGTATCTTTGTTGTACGCCAAAGGAAGTCCCTTCATCACCGTTAAAAGTCCCATCAAATTACCATAAACACGACCCGTTTTACCCCGTAAAAGTTCAGGAACATCGGGGTTTTTCTTTTGGGGCATAATGGAGCTTCCTGTCGAATAGGCATCGGAAAGTTCCACAAAACGAAACTCATAACTCGACCACAGGATAATCTCTTCCGCAAGACGGGAGATATGCATCATCAAGGTTGAAATATTAAACAAAATTTCAAGGGCAAAATCACGATCGCTTACCGTGTCCAGACAATTGACACTTACCGAATCAAAACCCAATGTTTTAGCGGTCATAGTACGATCAATATTATGGGGGGTTCCTGCCAATGCAGCACACCCAATAGGGGAAATATTGTTACGGATAAAGGAGCTTTCAAACCGTTCACAATCGCGCTTAAACATAGAGACATAGGCCAAAAGATGAAATCCAAAATTAATGGGTTGGGCGTGCTGCAGATGGGTCATCCCCGGTAAAAGGGTATCCGTATGATTACGGGCAATATCCACGATGACACGCATCACCTCTTGGATACTTTCCATAATTTCACGATTTTTACGTAAAACGTAGCGACGGAAATCCAGTGCTACTTGATCATTGCGACTGCGTGCGGTATGAAGTTTTTTTCCCGCTTCCCCAATAATGGCGGTCAGCCGTTTTTCAATCGCCATGTGGAGATCTTCATCTCCGATTTTCCACTCAAAAACACCCGATTCAATCTCACCCAAAACCTGTTGCATACCCATTTCAATGGAAGAGAGTTCCTCTGAAGTCAAGATCCCTTGATGGGTAAGCATTTGGGCATGCGCAAGAGAGCCTTCGATGTCTTCACGGTATAATTTTCGGTCAAACAGTATCGAAGCATTAAATTTTTCCAACAAAGACGATGCATCTTGTGCAAATCGTCCAGACCACATTTTTTCCATGACTACTCCGAGTGTAAAAGTAGCGTATTCTAGCGAAGATTAGTTAAGGAGAAAATATTAATCACAGGCAGGTATATTACCACTGTCCTTAGCGTACGTTGTCAAAAAATCCCTTAAATGTTTTGAATCTTTTGAAAATCCCGCACTTTTAAAATATTCCCACGATGCTTGTGCTTTTTTCGAGGAGGTATGAATACTGGATAATTGTTGACCATTATCAGACATCACTTTTTTCCACACACGCATATTTCGTGACTTACACATCGCCTGCCCACTTTTGTGACACTCTTTACAGGTATTCATATAGATCTTCTGACCTTTATCGGTTCTCGCATGCAATGTTGATACCAATAATAACACAATAAGCGCACTTAATTTGATCATATATGTAATGTCCCTATTTAGAAATAAGATTTAAACTGATAGTACATTAGGAATTCTAACAAATTGCTTAATATCTACTCAGACAAATCATTATAATTGATATTTTAGCTCTTTTTTAATCTCTAAATCCCAAAGCGAAAGGGACTTAAGCTTATTGACAACCTCAGAAGAACAAACCACATCTTTGGGCCATTCACGATCAAATCCATCCAAGGTTGATTTGGTCGTTCCATCCAAAGAGACCATCGCCCCACAAATAGCGATATCCCGTTGCGCATCCAAATTATTAGCAACTCTCCACAACAACATATAAGGGTTATGAATATCGTTATTTTCACGATCCACTACCACAATAATTCGTAAATACGGTTCCAAGGGAGCAAGTAAATTCGCAAGCGTCGCCAAAGAACGCTTTTTCGTCACACTTATAACCGTAATAGGATTAGCCGTATGACGCATATATTGCGTTACCTCCTCTACTTCGGGAAGCAAGGGGCGTATATGGTCTAACAAGAGAGAGCTTTCCATCATTTCTGGTTTTTTAAGCGTATACGAAGCGGTAAAATCAATCCCTAGTTTTCCCCCAACCAAACTCTCAGGACTGGAGTGATCCAGTGCATCGGTAATCCCCTCTGAGATGAACAGTGATTTAGGGATCAATCGGTTAAGGGCGTAGGTCGCTAAAGCTTCATAATTGGTCAGTTTAGGGGCATTCTCATCAAAAAAGAGGGCATGTTTGACAAAACTCATCTGCCCCGATCCCCAAAAAAGGTGCATAAACTGTTTGCTATGCCCTTTGTATAAAGGTTTCATTTTTGCCAAAATGAGGTTATGAAACACCCCATTTTCGGGCATATGATAATCCACTAAATCCGCTGCATTGGTTTTGAGTAAAGGCAAAAAGACCCGTTCGGTTGCCCACCCCATGTATTTATCCTCCAGTGGGGGTTTGCCCACAACGGTCGCCAAATAGATCGGATTTTTACGATGGGTAATGGCACTCACTTCCAATACTGGATACCGTTCTGCCAACGTGTAATAACCGGTGTGATCCCCAAAAGGTCCTTCGATGACCATTTTTTCAGGATCAACCCACCCTTCGATAACAAAATCCAAATCTTCAGGGACATACAAAGGAGTCGTCAGTGACTGTACTAATTTGGGGGATTCTTTTTTTATCAATCCATACAATAACAATTCATTGACTCCATACGGCAAAGGAGCCGTTGCACACCATGTATACAAAGGATCCCCACCAATACCAATTGATACGGGCATTTTTTTACCCGCGCGGCTGTACTGATCGAAAAAATGGGAAGCGTCTTTGTGGATTTGCCAGTGCATCCCCACATGATTTTTATCGTACACTTGGAGTCGGTACATCCCCAAATTGACCACATCCCCATCCAAACTTTGGGTATAAACTTGCCCCATCGTGATAAAAGGACCACCATCCTCTTCCCACGTTGTCAAAATTGGTAAATCGTATAAATTAACGGCATCATCTTGGGCAATCACCTCTTGGCAGTGACCTCTCCCTTTGAGCTTTTTGGGGAATATATCTTTCATGGCAAACAGCTCACCCAACATACTAAACTTATCGCGTAACCCTTGAGGCGGTTTCATATGCAACAGTTTTTCAATCTCGCTAGCGACCCCCTTCACATCGCGACCAAAGAGCAATTCAGTACGCTTATACGATCCAAAAAGGTTCATGACGACAGGAGTGGTGAATTTTTTGTCGCTTCGAGAATCGATAGGATGGGTGAAGACCAATGCTTGCCCCCCATCGTCTTTTTTCACTTCAGCATACGCCAAATGGGGAATTTCCAAATAAATATCCAAAGGAGTATCAATGAAACGCACTTCATTATGCTCTTTTAAAAGATCAAGGGTTTTTTTGAGGGTCATGCTTTGTGTCCATTCGCCATAATTTCAGCGCGTGAAAGCAATTCCATCGCCCCTTTGGCTTGGAAACGCTCTGCCATGGCTTTACCAACTCCCTCAACAGCAGTACAGGTGGTCTCAAAGGTTTCATCCATACTTTCCGATCCATCAGGTAACCCAAGGGTAGCACGGACAACCACACGATCTTCCCCCTCAACCGAGGCACTTACCCCAATGGGAACCTGACATCCCCCCTGAAGAGTGTCCACAAATTCACGCTCAATGGTGGTCTCAATGCGACTATGAGCATCTTCAAGAAGTTGGGCAATCTCTAAAACCCACGGTTCATCAATGGTCTGAATCCCCAATGCACCCTGCCCCATAGAGGGGATCATCGTGTCTAAAGGGATCGGGAAAAAATAGTTCACCAATGCCGTAAACCCAAGACGATTGATCCCCGCAGCGGCTAAAATAATCGCATCAAATTCCCCCTCTTTGAGTTTACGGATACGGGTATCCACATTCCCTCGTAGATCTTTGATCACCAAATCAGGACGCTGTTTCATCAACTGCATACGACGACGCAACGACGACGTACCCACTACTGCACCTTGAGGCAACGCTTCAATGGATGGGTACTGTTCACTCAATAACGCATCTTTGGTATCTTCTCGCGTGGTAATTGCCGCAAGAATCAACCCCTCAGGCATCACGGTCGGGACATCTTTGAGTGAATGAACCGCCATCTGTGCTTCCCCTGCTAAGAGGGTCTCTTCGATCTCTTTGAGAAACAGCCCTTTTCCCCCAATTTTGGCCAAAGGGACATCCAAAATTTTATCCCCTGTGGTGATCACAATTTTAAGTTCGACTTCAATGTCAGGGCGTGCAGACTCGATACACCCCTTGATATGATGGGATTGCCAAAGGGCTAATTTGCTTCCACGTGTTGCAATGGTGAGTTTTTTCATCCGTTATTTAACCTTCACATCTTTGTATTTGGTTTTTTTGTTATCTTTTTCCCCATCAAAAAAGACCGTTGGGGTACCATTGACCATCATAGCACGGACGATTTTTTGATCGAATTCAAATTGTTTAACGACCGAAGCGCGGCGTAAGTCGATTACACTCACATTGGTTTTAAAGGTTTTGTTAAACGCATCCAGAATTTTTTGATCCCCTTTTTCATCAGGGTTAATCTCCACTTGATAGAGTCTGCTCATATCAAAATTAGTCCCGTTTTGCTCTGCTACGATCGCGGCTTTGGTCAACGATACAGAGGCAGGATGAAGCGCGGCTAGGGGGAAGTGATAATAATACACGGCAAATGTTTTGGGGTATTTTTCCATATAAGATAACGCTTCAGGGACGAATTTACGGCAAAAAGGGCACAGTGGATCGGAAAAAATTGCCACTTTATGAGTAGCAGTGGATTCTCCACTAATCAAGTTGGCTTTGGTGTAATAGCTAGTATTAAAAACAGGTGCGACCATATCATTGAGTCGTTCTCCGGTTTTGACATTCAATAATTCGGGGGCAATGATACTTCCACTGGCAAAATAGGTTCCTGCTTGGCTGACATGACGCACCTCAGAACCTTGCTTCACATCCGCTTCCATATTCGTAAAATAGGCTTGCCACCCATTCATCCCTGTAACGGCTTGTTTACCCGTAATCTCTATTTTCAGATTACTAATACTGGGATTCGCCCCAATCCCTTTTTTAAGAAACGTTACCACCTCTGCATCGGTAGCCCCAAAAAGGCTAGCGCAGAGAAGGAGTGTCGCTGATAATTTCGGCATCAATAACATGGTCATCCTTTGAATAAGTTGGTGTTGTGTACGATTGTTCTTCCACAATTTTAGGTCTAAAATGGTTAATAATCAGACCAAAAAAGAGGGAAATTTGCACTAGAAGTGCAATACTATCCGATAAAATTCCCGGTAGGATAAATAAAAGCGCACTCAAAAGTGCCAAAACATTGCGTTGATAAAATCCATTAGCACTGAGACGTTGGTTTTTGAGTTCCATCAAATTGACCACCAATGTTGTCCGAAAATTAAAAATAATCACCAGCCCAATAAAGCCACTGACCATAATTTCCGCAAACATCATCAGTCCCCCAATATGGGAAGCAACGGAAGAGGTAATGACTACTTCTGCAAAAAAGTAAAGGAAAAAATAGATCATCCTATCAACGCTTGCAAGGTCTCAATGACCACATCTTTATCCACGGTGAGAATCTCTTTGGTTTTACGGATCAAGATTTGTGCTTGACCATTGGTCAACTCTTTTCCAACGATCACCGTAAAGGGAAAGCCTATGAGTTCCGCATCGGACATTTTAAATCCAAATCGCTCTTTACGATCATCCAAAATGGTCTCAATCTTGTTTTTTTGCAATAATCCATAGAGTTCTTCGGCATACGCTACATAGCTCTCTTCTTTGATATTAGAGATCATAATATTGACCAAATACGGTGCTGTTGCGTGTGTCCAAATACACCCTTTTTCGTCATGATGTTGTTCGATCACCGCAGCGACCAAACGGCTCACACCCATCCCATACGTCCCCATAATAAAGGGCTGTGAACGACCATTTTCATCCAGAAATTCGGCTTTAAGGGGGGCAGAATAGACCGTACCCAACTTAAAGATATGCCCCACTTCGATCCCTTTGGTGTGGAGAATCTTACCACCACAATGGGGACAGCCATCCCCCTCTTGAACACTCACCAAATCGGCAAAAGCAACCTCCCCCATCACCGAAAGATCAACCCCGACAAAATGGTAATCCGCTTCGTTCGCGCCACAAATCATTGAGGTTGCATTGCGGGTATCATTATCCATGACCATACGGATGTTATCTTGATCCAAAGGCCCCACAAAACCTGCAACCAAACCTAGCTCAGTTAATTCGGCTTCACTGGCATCGAGCATATCAATTGCCCCCACACTGTTACGTGCTTTCACCTCTTGAAGTTCATCGCATCCACGGATAAAGAAGCAGACCAATTCGCTCCCCTGTGTATACACAGCACGTTTGACCACCGCTTTGAGGGTGTAATAGGGATCGATATGGAAAAAGTGGCTCAACTCTTCAATCGATTTGACATCAGGGGTTTTAAAGCGGGCAAAATCGGCTTGTGGTGCTTCAGGGATCACGCTACGCTGTGCGCGACGAGCGGCTTCAACATTGGCGCCATACTCACACGTATCACACACTGCAAGGGTATCTTCCCCGCTTTGCGCCAATACCATGAGTTCTTTGGAACCTGTCCCCCCAATGGCACCGCTATCGGCTTCAACAATCCGAAATTCCAGACCCAAACGCTCTAAAATTCGTTTGTACGCCGCTTCCATCGCCTCAAATTCGCGATCCAAATCTTCGGTGGAGGCGTGAAAACTGTACCCATCTTTCATCACAAATTCACGACCCCGCATCAACCCAAAGCGGGGACGTGCTTCATCCCGAAATTTGGTTTTAATCTGATACAAATTAATGGGAAGTTGTTTGTAACTGGTCACCCGATTACGGACGATACTGACCATCATCTCTTCATGAGTAGGCCCAAGGACAAACAGATTCTCTTTTCGATCCCGAAAACGGAGCAACTCTTTCCCAAATTTCTCAATCCGACCACTCTCTTGCCACAACTCTGCGGGGGTAACGAAACTCAAGTCGACTTCCAACGCATTGCACGCTGCCATCTCGTCATTAATGATATTTTCGATTTTACGAAGCACCCGTTTACCTAAAGGGAGAAAATTATACAAACCTGCGGCAACTTGTGCCACAAATCCTCCACGTGCCAAATAAATATGGCTGGGAAGCTGTGCATCTTTGGGCGATTCTTTGGTGGTGGGTATGTAAGCTCGTGAAAAACGCATTAGTGTCCTTTAGGGTAATATTTACAGGAGGTTTGAAGCATCTCATCCCCCTCTTCTTGGTTCATTAAAAAACTCATTGATTCAATCAACGTATCGACCCGCATCGAATCGGAGCCATCACGCATACGTTGGGCAAAAGGGTGGAGAAACCGTTTTAACGCTTGTTGGGTCGCTTTTTGGAGTGCGTATTCGTACTCTTTGGCGATAAATCCTTTCTCAATCACCCGTTGGGACTCTTCCTGTGCCGATTGAGTAGCACGAAGGTAGAGATTTTTAATCAAAGGTTCGATCGAGAGGGATTTAAGCCACTCAAAAAAGGCGGTGGTATGGCGACTCACGAGCATAAATGAGGCACGCGCTTCGTGTTCCCGTATCGAAATATTGCGACTGACAATCTCTTTGAGATCATCAATGTAAAAAACATGAATCCCTAACCCCTCATTGTGGCACAGAATGTCACGCGGTACCGCCATATCAAACCAATAGCGGTTAAAAAAAGTCGCGCTAATCATCTCATCGGTAATAATAGGGGAAAGGGAGCCTGTGGAGGTAAACAAAAGGGGAAATTCATTCAGCGCACGAGAAAGCTCTTCGTAGGGACGAACCGCGACACCACATTCATCCGCAATGGCGCGTGCTTTACTGAGGGTTCGGTTCATAATGGTCACCTCTGCCCCTTGGGCTACAAGATGCTTGCACGTAATCACTGACATCTCCCCTGAACCAATGACCAACGCTTTGACTCCGTTAAATGATCCAACGCACTCCCGTCCCTTGGTCACCGCAACACTGGCAATAGAGACCGATCCTGAAGAAATATCGGTGGTATTGCGAATCTCAGCGGCACATTTTTGGGCGGCTTGAAGGGCGCGGGAGAGTTTGTTGCTGCAATACCCATGGTCAGAGGAGAGTTTAAAGGCATCTTTGAGCTGTCCCGCAATTTGGGTCTCCCCTACTACCATCGAGTCCAACGAACTTGCCACACTAAAAAAATGGTGGATCGCTCCATAATCGCTAAAAATATCGGCTCTGGCTTTTAATGCCTCACGGTCACTGTGAGAATGGGATGCTAATAACCGTAAAAGATGGGATTCCGCTACCTCTACCTGAGAACAACTGCACAAAATTTCCATCCGATTGCACGTGGAGAGGAGAAGCGATTCGCTAATGGTCTCTTCGCTGTTTACCTGCGCTAAAAACGCTAGCTTGGAGGGTTCATCGACAAAAGCCATCTGCTCACGTTGGGCTAGGGTCGAATTTTTATGGGAAAAACTGATGACAAGATAGTGCATTCAGTGACTTCTTTCAAGAACACTGTTCATAATCACCCGCAAAACATCCTCTTGGGGAACGTGTGCCATCGCATCTTCACCTAATTGACGTGCATACGCATACGAGTGGTCAATCACCTGATGCGCTTCCATCATGTCAAAGATCCACTCTTTTTCCCCTTTTTCTAACACACGACCATGACACCCAAGGAGTTTTTTTCGCCCCGTAGTGTCCAATGCTTCGTATAAATCGTTATAGGACAAGGTAGTTTTCCCCTCAACAAAATCATTCAGTGCGGGTTTTCCCAACGTAACCGCATCACTGGTAATATCCAAAATATCATCCACAATTTGGAATGCCAATCCCAGATTTTTCCCATATATCCCATACCCTTTTGGTGATTTCCCCTCAAGCAATGCCGCACAATAGGCAGACGATTCGATGAGAGTGGCGGTTTTGAGATAGAGCATTTTGAGGTAATCATCACGATTGCGATTAAAAGATTGAGACATCTCCACATCCATCATCTCCCCCACAGAAAGTTGCGTAACCGACTGGGCAATTGCATGGGCAATACGGGGATCAAACGCAGTTAAGGCACTAAACGCCTTGGAATACAAAACATCCCCCAACATGATGGCTATCTTGGAACCATGGGTAGCATTCACCGAAGCTACCCCTCGGCGCGAAGTCGATTCATCAATGACATCATCATGGAGCAAACTCGCTGCGTGTATTAATTCAATAATCGCCCCCAATAAAGGGGCATCAGGGTGAGAGGGGGCAATGGTCAGAACCAGTCTTGCCCGCAATCGTTTTCCCCCTGAGAGCTTAGAAAACAACTCCTTCACGGGAGGATAATCAATTTCGCCTATCAACTCATTGATCAGCGTTTCAACACGTTCCATCATCTCTTTTTACTTCCTCACTGCTTCATCCATTCGTTACGGTACCCCTAAAAAAGGGGACAAAAAAGGCGATTATAGCATAAATCCCGCCCCCAAAAGAGAACAATATGCCGATGCTACCCTAAAACAAGGTATCCAAGATTTTGTTTTTATACCACATCTCTTCTACTTTGGCTTTGATGATTTTGTTCTCTTCCAAGAGGGCATCATGCTCACGGTTCAACGCCGAAATTTCACGACTTTTAAAATAAATTTGGGTTTGAATGTAAATTTTAGGGAAAAGGATCACCAAAATCAAAAAAATGCGCAAAAAAACTTTGAACAAAAATTTCTTCCCCATCTCCTGATCCACAGAAGAAGTATCAAGGGTGGAATCTTCACTGTACTCATTCATGGTGCGACCTATTTATCTCAAAAATACGTAATTTTGCACTGCGACTTCGGCTATTGGCTTTAAGTTCATCCTCTTGAGCGGTGAGCGGTTTTTTGGTCACTATTTTCCCTATCGCGTGGTTCTTTCCACACGTACATCGCATCGCCTCTTCGGGACAAATACAGTTTTTTGCCCACAGCGTAAACCGTTGTTTGACAATGCGATCTTCAAGGGAGTGAAAGGTAATAATTGCTACACGCAGCCGTTGAATGGTGCTGGTTTCTATGGCATCAAGTAAGCGGGTCAACTCCCCTAATTCATCGTTAACTTCAATGCGAATGGCTTGCATCACCAACGTACTGGGATGAATTTTTTTACCCTTGGGCATCAGATGAAAAATAGCATCAGAGACCTCTTTAGCCGAGGTAAAAGGGCGTTTTTTGACCAAGGTTTCAGCGACAACACGGGCATTGGTCACTTCCCCATATTCCCGTAAAATTCGCTCTAACTCCCCTTGCGTATACTCATTGACGACGATAGAAGCATCCAAGGGTGCATTGGGATCCATGCGCATATCCAAACATTCACTTTGGTACGAAAATCCCCTCTCTCGGATATCCAATTGCAAGGAAGAGACCCCAATATCGGCCAAAATCCCACAGAGTGTTTCCCCTTTTTCATCCAAAAGAGCTTGCGCCACCACGGAAAAACGCCCTTGTTGAATACGCACCCGATTGGCATACGGTTCTAATCGTTGCGTGGAAAAAGCAATCGCGGTGGGGTCTTGATCGATTCCAATCATTTTTCGTTGGGGTGAAGCGTCTAACAGCAACGAGGTATGCCCCCCATACCCAAGGGTACAATCGATAATCGTCCCCTCCTGACACACCAAAAAAGCATCAACTACCTCACGGTACAACACTGGAATATGGGGAATTTCGCTCACACAACCGCCTTTAATTAAAAAGGGCATTATAACCCGTAGTGGTTTAAAGCTGACTCAATGGCATCAAATACCCTTGTCAGTTCGTTGGGGGTCATAACGTAAGGAGGCATCACATAAATGACCGTTCCCAAAGGACGAATCAACACCCCACGTTCCAAACAATAGCGATGAATGCTCACCCCCAAACGTGCTTTGGGATCACTTTCATGCAGTTCAATTACCCCAATCATCCCGCATTGACGAATCTCTTTAACCCCCACGCGCAGTTGAAAACGTTGCAACTCTTTGCCCATACAGCGGGCTAATAGACGATTGGATTCGATGGTATTATGCGCTTCAAACAGATCCAACGTCGCATTCGCCGCCGCACACGCAAGGGCATTTCCCGTATAACTATGCGAGTGTAAAAAGGAGCGATACGGGTCATAATCACAGTAAAAGGTTTGATAGATGGCTTCACCGGTCAAGACCACCGAAAGAGGAAGGTACCCCCCTGTCAGTCCTTTGGAGAGGATCAAAAAATCGGGGGTAATCTGGGCTTGTTCACACGCAAACATACTCCCCGTCCGTCCAAACCCTACCATAATTTCATCGGCGATAAAATGGACACCGTACTGCGCACTTAAGGCTTTAGCATGGGTCAAAAAATAGGGGTGATACATCCCCATCCCCCCTGCCCCTTGTACCAACGGTTCGACAATCAATGCCGCAATCTCAGTTCCCCGTTCTTGAAGCAAAAGACGATACGCATCTAAGGCTTTGTGCGCAGCTTCCAGCGATTGATTTTCAGGGACGGGAGTTTGGAGGGAATGGATTAATAATGGGGAATAGGTCTCTTTGTACAATGCCACATCCCCAACCGATAATGCCCCTAAGGTCTCCCCATGGTAACTGTTAGAAAGCGACACAAAAATCCTTCGATCTTCTCCCGAATTTTTGTGGGCGTGATAGGACATTTTTAATGCTACTTCGATGGCACTGGAACCATTGTCCGCATAAAAACAACGGCTCAACCCTTGGGGGGCAAGGGCGACCAAACGCTCAGAGAGACGGACAATCCCCTCGTGGGTAAAACCTGCTAAAATAACGTGTTCTAGCTTCTCCAGTTGCTCTTTAATCTTACTATTAATGTACCCATTCGCATGACCAAAGAGATTCACCCACCAACTGCTAATGGCATCAATGGTACGATTCCCCTCAAAATCTTCCAAATAGACCCCCTCACCCCGTGCAATGGGGATAATGGGAAACGTTTCATGATCTTTCATCTGGGTACAAGGGTGCCACACCACTGCCATATCTCGTTGTGAGATTGCGTTATTTGCCATTCGTATTCTCCCTTTTATCATAGGTTTTTCCCTAAATAGGGGGCAATATCCCCCTAGTGCTTTAGGTTTTCATAGAAGTTTAATAGTAAACTCACTAAAATATCCTAATTTTACACCTCATTAACCTACACAAAGGCTCACACTAGAATGATTACTTGGATGCAGCGCCACCGAAAATACCTCGTTATAACAATTTGGATCTCCACCATTGCTTTTCTTGGGGCAGGATCTGTAGGATGGGGAGACTATAAATATGGCGATAAAGCAGGAGCTGTTGCTAAAGTGGGGGATATTACCATTACCCAAGAGGAACTTCAAAAAAGTTATAGCGCTCTTTTTAACCAATACAATCAGATGTTTCAAGGCAAACTGGATGAAAAACAAGCCAAAGAGATGGGCTTACAACATCAAGCCCTTAAAAATTTGGTCGATCAAGCCCTTATTCTAAATTTGGCAGCAAAGTATTCTTTAACGATCAGTGATAAAGAACTTTTTACTATGATCAAAAACCAAACCTCTTTTGTCCGTAATGGTCATTTTGATAAACAACACTACACCGAAATACTCAAACAAAATCACTTAACCCCACAGCAATACGAAACCTCCGTCCGTCGTGAATTGCTTATTCAAAAAGTACTTTATCTTTTTTCTCCCAACAGCAGCCCCCTAGAAGAACAAGTACTCGCTTCTGCCTTGGGTGTTGCTGATAAAGTTGAATACAAATTGCTTACCCCCGATATGGTTTCTATTTCAGTAAATGATACCGCTCTAAAAACGTATTGGGAAAAAAACAAAAACGCCTATAAAAAAGTAGCCAGTTACGACGTTAGCGTAGCCCATCCTCACATTGATCCAACATTGGATGATAGTGCTGCATCCAAAGAGGCGTTGCACCGCTACATCGATTTCAAAAAAGGGACACTCCCCTCTTCAGTTACCGTAGAAAAAGTTACACTCCCCTCTGATTCAACCCTCTTTTCCGTAGAAATTATTAAAGAGATTGCTGCCCTTACGACCCAAAAACCTTTTTTGAAACCTAGAAAAGTAAATGGTCAGTATGTAATCATCAAGCTTGAAAAACTCAATCCCCCTATGGCAAAAAGTTATGACGAAGCCCTTGCTGAAGTAACCCGTGATTATACGTACGAAATCAAGAAAAATGCTTTGCAAACAATGGCACAAAACAGTTTTGCTACGTTTCATGGTATTGAAAGTGACTTCATGACCCAAAAAGAGAACAAGCCATTAGAAGGTCTTAGCCCTCAAGAATCAACTGAATTTTTAAGTAAGCTTTTTAGTGCCAAACAAAAACGAGGTTTTTTAGCATTACAAGACGGAAATATTCTCCTTTATAACATTTCAAATCAAAAGTTACTGTACAATACGGCAATAGCGGATACAACAGGTACAGTAATCAAGCTAAAACAAGATGTGCTTGATCAAAAGCTTCTTAAAAAGCTAACAGCTACCTATCCAATTGAAATCTATGCAGAGGGGATTTGATTTTGAAACGAACGATTTTAGCCATTGATATCGGATCTACGAAAATCTGTGCCATTATCGCAGAAATTAGTGGTGACAACAGTACCCAAGTAATCGGGGCTGGTATTGCAAAAGCACAAGGGCTTCGGAAAGGGAGCATTACTAACATTGAATTAGCCTCAAAATCGATTAAAAATGCCCTTAACGATGCCAAACGGGTTGCAGGCACGGATCTAAAAAGTGCCATTGTTACCATTTCAGGTGCCTATACCAAAAGTCTCAATTCCAGTGGTATTGTGAATGTTCCCGATAAAGAGATTACCCTCAAAGAGATCAGTCGTGCGATGCACACCTCCCTTTATAATGCCAATATCCCGAACGAATTTGAAGTTTTGCATGCCCTTCCGTATAATTTTAAAGTAGATGATCAAGATTTTATTGAAGACCCGTTAGGGATGAATGCTTCTCGCTTAGAGGTCGAAACCCATATTATCACTACCGTCAAAAGCAATCTCAACAACCTACGTAAAGCGGTTAAAGCAGCAGGGGTAGAGGTGGAGAGTGTTGTCTTAAGTGGCTATGCTTCTGCTATCGCCGTCTTGAACTACGATGAAAAAGAGTTAGGTGCAGCGGTAGTCGACATGGGAGGAAATACCAGCAATATCGTTATTCATTCTGGGCATGGTATCCGTTATAATGATTTTTTAGGGGTAGGTTCCAACCATATTACCAATGACCTTTCAATGGCATTACATACCCCTTTACAAACCGCAGACAATGTCAAGATGAACTACGGATCGTTGTATGCACCCAGTAGCGATTTGATTGAGCTTCCGGTGATTGGGGATGAAAATGCTACCCATGAGGTCTCGCTAGAAGTGGTTCATAATGTGGTGTATGCCCGCGTCGAAGAGACTCTCATGATTATTGCCCAATCCATTGAAAAAAGTAGTCTACGGGATCAAATGGGTGCGGGAGTTGTTTTAACCGGTGGCTTTACCAAAATTGAGGGTCTTCGAGAACTTGCCATTGCTGTTTTTGATAATATGCCCGTCCGTTTGGCGAAACCCTCCGATATGGGAGGATTGTTTGATACCCTTCGAGACCCGTCCTATTCAGGCGCAGTAGGACTCATCCGCTATGCAGCAGGTGAATATACCCGCTATGAAATTGATGTCAATAAACGTATGCGTCATTCAGGAGAAGAGGTATTACCCTCCAACCCCCCTCCTGTTGAAGAAGAGCGAAAAATTGATCTTACCCCAAATTTTGCCTCTCAAGCACATCCCAAAAGCAATTCGGGTATCACTCCCCCTAAAAGTGCTTCAAGAGTAGAACCAAGAGTGTACAGCAATACCACCCATCGTCCATCCGAAGAACCCCACCCAATGACCAAGTTTTGGAATTGGGCAACTCAACTATTTTAATCGTATTAAGGAGCAAATATTATGGAACCATTTTCAATCAATGACTCATCATCAACCTTAAAAGGGGCGCGTATTGTTGCCGTCGGTGTAGGCGGCGGCGGTGGCAATATGATTGGTCATATGCTCAAAGAAAATATTGCTGGCATTGAACTCATTATTGCCAATACGGATGCTCAAGTATTGGAGCAAGGGGCTGCAACCATCAAAATTCAACTGGGTGCCAAACTTACCAAAGGTTTGGGTGCAGGGATGAAACCTGAAGTGGGTAAAGAGTCTGCGTTAGAGAGTTATGAAGATCTCCGTCGTGCGCTAGAAGGGGCAGATATTGTTTTTGTTGCCGCTGGGTTGGGGGGTGGAACAGGAACTGGGGCAGCTCCTATCATTGCCAAAATTGCCAAAGAGGTAGGGGCATTAACCATTGCGGTGGTCACCAAACCCTTTAGCTTTGAGGGACGCAAACGTCTTAAGCTTGCCGAAGAAGGACTTGAAGATCTGAAAAATGAATCGGATTCCATAGTCGTCATCCCTAATGATAAACTTTTATCTATTATCGATCCAAAAATGGGGATTAAAGAGAGTTTTAAAATTGTTGATAGTGTCCTTGCTAGAGCCGTCAGTGGAACGTCTGGCGTTATTTTAGCCAGCGGTGAAGATGATATCAATCTCGATTTTGCCGATTTACAAACCGTCATGAGTCATAAGGGGTTGGCATTAATGGGCGTTGGTGAATACCAAGGAAGTGATGCGGCTAATGAAGCGATTAAAAACGCCATTGAGTCTCCTCTTCTTGATAATATGTCTATCAATGGGGCATTAGGAGTTTTGGTTCACTTTAATATGCACCCCGAATACCCCTTTATGCAAATTAGCTCGGCTATGGATGTAGTACAAAAAAGTGTGGATGAGAGTGCTGAAGTAATTTTTGGTACCACAACTGATTGGGATCTTCCCCTTGATTTTATTCGTATTACTCTCGTAGCAACTGGTTTTGAAAAAAAAGTTTCTCAGGGGATCAATAACTCTGAGTTTGAAAACAAAGAGGTTCAAATTAACAAACCTCGCGTGGTTGTCCGTCCCGCTATGATCTCTAATGGTGATTACAGTGAAGATTTTTTAGATGTCCCCACGTTTATGCGTCAACAAAAAGATTAATCTTTCCCAAAAAAGGGAGAGAAATCATGCTCTACCATGGATCTAATCCTGTTTTTAGGTAATGTTTTACCCCTCTTTCAATTTTTTACCATATAAGGGATTCATCGGATGGAAATACCTCAATTCGTGCCATTTTTGACCAATATTCTTTTTGTTATGACCTTAGGGTGGTATCTTATTACTAATCTTCAATGGTACGATTATCGTATTGAACGTGTCGTGTTACGACATCATAAGACATGGTGGCACGGTGTCTATTTTATCCTCCCTTTTATTGCTTACTATGCTGTCCATGACTATTTTTGGCTCCTTTTTTACCCCATTATCCTTCCTGCTATCGTACTTTGGCACCGTAAACTCGATAAAAAATTGGTACTGACGTGGAGAGTCAAACGCTTTTTGATTCTTTTATTCTCCATCACCCTCTTTTTGGATGTTATGTGTACATTCAAATCATGGTGTTCTCTTTACAGTGTGTTCTTTCCACTAGCAGTGAGCTATCTCCTCTCCTTGGCAATAGAACGCTTTTTATTTGAAACCTATAAACGTCAAGCCAAACACAAAATTGCCTCCATGTCCCACTTGACCATTATCTGTGTCACAGGAAGTTATGGTAAAACCTCCATGAAAAATTTTATTGCTCAAATTCTTGCGTCTCACTTTAACGTCTATGCCACCCCACGCAGTGTCAATACGCTAGGAGGAATTGTCCGTGATGTCAATGAATCACTCCCAAGTAACGCCCAAGTGTATATTTGTGAAGCAGGGGCGCGTGAAATAGGGGACATTTACGCCATTGCACAACTGTTGCATCCGCAAATTGTCGTGGTGGGGAAAGTGGGACCACAACATCTGGAGTATTTCAAAACACTCGAACGTATCCAACAAACCAAACTCGAAATTGTCCATTCCAATCGTCTCCAACGTGCTTTTATTCACACCTCTGTGACCAATGAATCCCATGAAAAAGTGACCTTCTTTGGGGATGAGATTCAAAACCTTACCGCAACACTCGAAGGGATCGATTTTGATCTTCCACTTGAGGGGACAATCCACCATTTTCATACGTCAGTATTAGGGGGGTTCCAAACCATTAATATCAATGCAGCCATTTTGATTGCACGGGAATTGGGGATGGAGATTACCGATATTATCAAAGTCGTTAAAAACCTCAAAAGTGTCGAACACCGCCTAGAACGGATTGATGCAGGGGGGAAAATCATCCTTGATGATGGCTACAATGGGAATATTGAGGGGATGCTAGAGGGGATTCGTTTGTGTTCTTTGCATCACGGACGTAAGGTGATCGTTACCCCAGGATTGGTAGAGAGTACACCAAAACTTAATTCACAACTCATTCATGCTATCAATGAGGTATTTGACATTGCTATTATCACAGGCTCCCTCAATGCTGCTCAATTTGAGAAGGAACTCAATGTTTCTGAGGGGATCTTTTTATCTGACAAGTCGTTAATGGTCAAAACCTTAGGGGAAGTGACCCGTGCAGGGGACATTATCCTCTTTGCTAACGATGCCCCAAACTTCATCTAACGATTAGAAGGGATAAAGAATGGAAAAAATACTCTATGCTCCATGGCGCACACAGTATGTTGCAGGGGAAAAAAAATCCGACTGTGTCTTTTGTACCATTAGCCAAACACCGCAACTGGATGAAGAACACCACGTCCTTTTTCGTACCCAACACTGTTTTGTGGTGATGAACGCCTATCCCTACACTCCGGGGCATTTTATGATTATCCCTCATCACCATACCGACGCGTTGGAAGCCCTAGACCCTGAAGCGTGGCTCCATATCACCGCTTTGGCACAAAAAGGGGTCAAAATGCTCAAAGAGTCTTTTGGAGTGCATGGGGTCAATATTGGGATGAATTTGGGCAAAGCAGGGGGCGCAGGGATTGCGGAACATATCCACCTTCATTTGGTTCCACGATGGGAGCGGGATACCAATTTTATCACTTCCATCGCCCAAACTCGGGTTTATTCCACCGATTTTGAAACCATTTATCGCAAACTAAAAGAATCTGTTCCCACCTATTTAGCCTAATTTCCCGCTAAAACACCCTTTTTGTGGCACTGAAGTTCTATTGTAACTAACTTTTGCTACACTAAGCTTCTCAAAACACATAAGGAAATAACCATGAAAAAACAGTTTGTCGGTTCACTTTTAACAGCAGTTTTGCTCTCTTCGTCTCTTTACGCTGCTCAACCGGTTGCCTCGAATGAGATTAAACAATTTGCGGCTCAAGCGCTTCAAATTGATTACGATAAAGCCCCTGCGGATATTCAAAAAAAGATCACCGAAGAGTATACTCAACGTCTTAAACTGGCGGAAATTTTGGTCGTTAAACTCAAAAAAGATCCTGAGTTCGTCCGTGTTTCTCAAACCGTTGCCCTTGATTTATGGTCTAAACGAATTGCAGATGCTACAAAACCTTCTGATACAGAACTGAAAAAAATGTTTGATGAGAGCAAAGATCTCAAAATTGCTCCAAGCTACAAACTTCGTCATATTATGGTCGACCAAGAGAGTTTAGCGGATGATCTTATCGCTCAATTGAATCAAAAAACAGGGACAGAAAAAAGTCAACTTTTCACCACCTTAGCGGCTTCTAAAAGTTTAGATCAAAGCACTAAACAAAAAGGGGGAGAGCTTGGATGGATTGATGCCAACTCCCTTCCAATGCCCGTTAATAATGCTCTCAAAGATAAACAAGCAGGAAGTCTTGTTAAATTACCAGGAGGAAAATCCATGTGGGATGTACTCATTGTTGATGAGCTTAAACCAGAACATACCGCAAGCTTTGATGAAGCTAAAAACTTTTTAACCCATAAAGCGCGTCAAAAAGCGATTGAAACCGAAGCACGAAAACTTCTCGGCACCAAATAACTGCACGATTAATATTCCATTCATACACCATCCATCAAGAGAGGTTATACTTCTCTTGATACACCAAACTTCTATCCCTACCTTTAAGGATATATCATGAAATTTTTTCTCTTTTTAACCGGTTCGCTTTTGTCCTCCACCCTCCTTTTGGCAGAAACCACCAATACCATTGTGAGTGATATTAGCTATGTCAAAGTCACCCATTCAGAACCTATCTATGCCAATGTTAGCCGCACCATTCCCCGTGAGGTGTGTAGCGATCAACAAGTCGCTGTTCAACAACCCAGTGACAATGGGATCGCTGGGGGGATTTTAGGTGCGGTTGTGGGTGGCGTATTGGGTCACCAAGTGGGAGGAGGCAGTGGTAAAGTCGCGGCCACCATTGGGGGAGCTGCGGTAGGCACAATGATGGGTCAAAATGCCACCCGTACCAATGGGCAAATTGATTATCAAACGGTACGCCAATGCACCACCCAATACGACACCCAAAATGAGAGTGTTATTACGGGCTACATGAACTACGCCAAATTTAAAGGGCGTGATATTGCCAAAGCCAGTGATCGTCCCCTCAAAGAGATCAAAGTCACCAGCTCATTTAATTTTTAAAAAGGATCCAAAATGAAAAAAATCGTTAGTGTTCTCCTCATTACCGCCGTTGTGACCACAGGAACCCTTTTTGCCCGAGGTGGCTATTATGGCGGTGGTGGCTACCACGGTGGCGGTCATTATCATGGTGGATGGGGTTGGGGCTTGGCTGCTCCTCTCTTTATCGGAGGGGCATTAGGATATGCAGCATCACGACCTACCGTTGTGTATGAAAGTGCGCCTAATGTTATTTACACGCAACCCCAATCAACGATGGTGATCCAACAATCTTCTCCTCAAATGATTCAACAAACCACCGTGGTTCCCAATAATGGTGGAGGTGTTTATGAAGAGCGTTGGGTCTATTTCGATGATTGCAAGTGTCAGCGAAAAGTCCTTGTCAATATGCAACAATAATCATGCTTTTTCGTCTTTTGCCCCCCTTACTCCTCAGTGGATGGCTTTTTCCCCCTTTGGGAGCAGCTGATGACCCTTTTGGGGTGATGAAGCTCTCCCCTATTTCTTGTCCCTCTTTGGATAACGCAAAACCTTTAAGCCTCTCTAGTGCCGTCTCTAGCGCTTTGTGTGCTAATCCCCAAACCCACAGTGCATGGGCAAGCGTCACCTATCAAGAAGCACTTTTAGGGGGATCAAAAGCGGCCTATCTTCCCACGGTCACTTTAAATGGTACCGCTTTGAGGAATCACGATACGGGATATCTGACCACCCATAGCAACACTACTAAAGAGAGTAGCAATCTTGCTTTGAGTTATCTTTTATACGATTTTGGCAATAGGGATGCTTTACATGATCAAGCAACGTTTGCCCTCTTCTCCTCTCAAAAAAGTTACGACACTGTGTTTCAGACCCTCTTTTTTACTACCATACAAGGGTATTATGCTATTTTTCAAGCACAAGCCTCCTTGAATGCCTATCTGAGTGCTCAAAATGCCGCCAAAGAATCCTTAGAAGCGGCGCAAATCAAGCTAAAAGCAGGCGTTACGATCCCCTCAGATACCCTTCAAGCCCAAGCAGCGTACGCCCAATCGGTTCTTAATCGTGTCACTGCGGAACAAACCCTTGCCTTGGCAAAAGGGAATTTTTCGATGCTTTTGGGATGGGATGCCGATCAATCGTTTACCATCATTCCCCCATTAGACGATACCAAAAACTCCCTACCCCAAGAGAGTCTTCAAGCCTTAGTAGCACACGCTCGACAAAGTCGCCCCGATCTCATCGCCGCACAAACCGACATACAAACTGCCGATGCAGCATTACGCGCTGCCCGTGCCAGTGGGATGCCAACCCTCTCCCTTACCTCTGGATTTACGGGAAGTGATACCTCCATCACCTCACCCACTACCAATGCTAATGTTGGAGTAGTACTCTCTATCCCCCTTTTTACGGGTTATGCCACCACCTATAAAATAGCCGCCGCAACCGCACAACGCAGTCTCAAAGAAGCCCTTGCGGATACGTTGGACAAACAAGTGGCATTGGATGTCTAT
Organism: Sulfuricurvum sp.; assembly: GCA_036170115.1. GTDB lineage: Bacteria > Campylobacterota > Campylobacteria > Campylobacterales > Sulfurimonadaceae > Sulfuricurvum. The sequence goes on along the minus strand of JAVHOQ010000050.1, from coordinate 21,014 downwards.
ACTGCGTATACCAATTTAATGGCTGCCCACACCAAAGAGCAATTGACGACCGATTTACTCAACAGTGCCAAAGCTTCGTATGCTTCCGCCCTTGGACGCTACAAAGCAGGAGTGGGGACGATTTTGGATGTCACTACCGCACAATCGCTCCTCTCCAGTGCGCAACAACAAAAAGTTGCTTCGACATATACCCTAGCCATCAGTCGGGTTGCATTAGCCAAAGCACTGGGGAATAATGACCAACTGAAACATGAATTAACAAAGGAACAGCCATGAATAGACGTACCGGAACGCTTCTCCTTCTTATACTGCTCATCAGTGGTGGCAGTTATGGGTGGTATACCACCCATAAACCCAAACCAGAAGATCAATACAAATTTGAGACCGTGGAAAAAGGGACACTACTTCAAAGCGTTTCTGCTAATGGCACCCTCAATCCTGTAACGTTGGTCAATGTCGGTACCCAAGTCTCAGGGACAGTGATTCAGCTCAAAGCCGATTTTAATGACCATGTCCAAAAAGGGCAAGTCCTAGCACTACTAGATCCCTCCCTCTTTAATGCCCAAATTGCCCAAAGTCGTGCCAATGTTGCCAATGCACAATCAGGGGTCACCCTAGCCCTAGCCAACGAAAAACGCGCGCACGATCTTTTTACCCATGAATATCTTTCCAAACAAGATTACGACACCAGCGTCCAAGCGTTGTCCTCTGCCAAAGCTTCCTTAGCCCTAGCCAACGCCCAACTGCTCAAAGACCAAACCAATAAAAACTACTCGGTTATCACCTCTCCCGTCTCAGGGGTGATCATTGATCGTCAAATCGATGTGGGGCAAACGGTGGCTGCTAGTTTTCAAACCCCAACGCTGTTTAAAATTGCCCAAGATTTGCGTAAAATGCAAATTGATGCTAATTTTGCCGAAGCTGATATTGGAAAAATTCGCGTCGGTCAAAAGGTCACCTTTAATGTCGATGCGTTTCCCGAAAAATCATTCAAAGGGTCAGTACGACAAATACGGATGAATGCGACAACGACTTCCAATGTCGTCACGTATGATATTGTCGTAGCGGTGGAAAATCCCGACGAGGTGTTATTACCAGGGATGACCGCGTATGTGACCGTGATCGAAGATACCCGTGAAAACGCCCTCCTCATCCCCAATGCGGCATTACGTTTTCATCCTGCCCCCAAAGACGAGGATGGCAAAAGCAATACCCCTAAAAAATCATCCACCCAAGCGCACGATACCCATAAAGGGAAAGTCTATTGCCTTAGAAACGCTCAAGTGACCAAAATCCCTCTCTCTCTTGGGATCAGTGATGGTAAATACACCCAGATGACCAAAGGGGAACTCAAAGTCGGAGATCAACTCATTGTGAGTGAAAAAAATCCAAAAAAATCCAAACATGAGGATGGTGGCAAATCCAAATCCTCCATGAAAATGTTCTGATGCTACCCCAAGAGAGCGTTATCGAGATTCAACATCTCACCAAAGCCTATCACACCATCGCCGGAGAGGTTCCCGTCCTAAAGGGGATAAATCTACACGTCACCAGTGGGGAATTCATCGCCATTATGGGAGCATCAGGTTCGGGAAAATCGACACTGATGAATATTTTAGGATGTTTAGACTCCCAAACCAGTGGAGTGTATGCGCTTAATAGGGTGGACGTTAAAAGTTTGGATCGGGATGCGTTGGCAACGTTTCGTAATACGATGTTGGGCTTTGTCTTCCAAGGATTTAACCTCCTCCCCCGTATGTCGGTCATCGATAACGTCGCCTTACCCCTTGTCTATGCAGGAATTTCCAAAGAGGAGCGATACGCACGCGCCCATGCGATGTTGACCAAAGTAGGCTTAGCTCAGCAAGCATATCATCATCCCAACCAAATTTCAGGGGGTCAACAACAGCGCGTTGCCATCGCACGCGCCCTCATTAACCGCCCTAAACTCATCCTCGCCGATGAGCCTACGGGAAATTTGGATACCCATACCAGTCATGAAATTATGAGCTTATTTTCGGATCTAAGCGAACACGAGGGGATTACCATCCTTTTGGTCACTCACGAACATGATATTGCCCAATACGCCCAAACCATCGTCCATGTCCATGATGGAAAAATTGATAGTATCGAACCCACCCAACGGATGAAAGGTCAAAATTCATGATATGGTCAATGCTCTACGAAGCCCTTGGTGCGATGATTGCCAATCGAATGCGCTCTTTTTTAACCATGTTGGGGATGATGATCGGTGTGGCAGCCGTGATTGTGATGTCCGCGATTGGGACAGGGGCGCAAGAGGCGATTCATGAGTCTATCTCCTCTATGGGGAGTAACCTTTTTATCGTCCTTTCAGGTTCCACCACCGCAGGAGGGGCGCGAATGGGAAGCGGTGCGACTCCTACCCTTACCCTTGCAGATGCCCAAGCCATTGCCGATCTTCCCTCTATTGCCACCGTTGCCCCAAACGCCCCTGGAACCGCACAGGTGATCTATGGTTCCAATAACTGGAGTACGACCATCATGGGTTCTACCCCTGATATGCTTACGATACGGAATTGGGAACTTGAGTCAGGTTACCCCTTTAGTGATAGCGACGTTCGAGGAGCAACACGAGTCGCATTAATCGGGCAAACCGTAGCGCAAAATCTCTTTGGGGATGAAGACCCTGTGGGTAAAATCGTCCGAATCAAACAAAGCCCCTACCAAATCGTCGGGATGTTAGCCACCAAAGGGCAAAGCTTGGATGGACGCGATCAAGATGATACCATCATTGTCCCCGTCACGACCGCGCAACGTAAACTCTTTGGGTCGCAATTTCAAGGAACCGTCAAAATGATCATGGCACAAGCCATCTCCGCTGAGGAGATGGACAATGCCGAAGAACAAATGACCCAACTCCTCCACCAACGCCACCACATTCGGGAGGGAGACGATGATGATTTTTCGATCCGAAATTTGGCGGCTATGGCAGCTTCTGCAGCCGATACCGCTAAAATCATGTCGTTGATGTTGGGGGCGATTGCCTCTATCTCGTTGCTGGTTGGGGGGATTGGAATTATGAACATCATGCTGGTCTCCGTCACCGAAAGAACCCGTGAGATCGGGATTCGTATTGCCATTGGGGCGCATGAGCGGGATATTTTGCTCCAATTTTTACTCGAAGCTCTTATGATTTCGTTATTGGGAAGCCTCATGGGAATTTTTTTAGGGGTTATTGGGGCATTAATCGCAGAACAGTTTTTACCCATGAAAGTGATCTTCACCGCCCAATCCATCTTGACCGCCTTTGGAGTAGCCGCCACGGTGGGGATATTTTTTGGGTTCTACCCTGCGAAAAAAGCGGCAAAAATGGAACCCATCGAGGCATTACGGTATCAATAGCAACCCTGTGAATCAATACACAGGACGGATGGTATCGCCTACTTCGACGATACCATTTTGCCCTTGATTGTCCAATACGATCCACGCATTATGGGGCATCACTTGATTGGAAACGCGTCCTGTGGCACTTTGTAGATTGTCCACGATACGTCCTTCTAAGGTATTATTAAACGTATTGGCTTTGTAGAGAAGAATTCTTTGTTCCGCGCCAATCCCCTCTAAACTTCCCATATTAATCATAAAAATAGCCTCTTTGTCGTTATCAATCGCCACTTTTTTAGCCACAATCATCCCATTTGGCATCATCGTGTTTGCCATATCCCGTAGTAAACGATCCAACGTATTTTGGAGTGATTCCAAATATTTTTCACGGGGTACCTCAGAAGGATAATCCCCATACGTCGTATACGAAAGGGACGTAGAGGCTTCAAAATATTTCGGCGCACCCCCCTGTGTCAAACTCAAGGTCGCCGTAACAGAATTGGTAAGATAATAACTCCAATAGGGTTGGGTGTAATGCCCTCTTCCTTTGGATTTTGGGGGAGGGGGAATGTAGCTAGAGGGGGTAAAGGTTTTGGTCGAAGCCAAATTATGCAATGCCAAATGGAGTCGATCCCCCTTATAATCATCCAATTGAAAAATATGGGCGCGCTCGTTATCCGCCAAAAAGTAACTCTGCATCGCTGCAGCGTATGAACTCCATGCCCCTGCATCAATGGTCATACTGGGACTTAATTTCGGAGAAATAACACGGGTATTGAGATTATTTTGGGAGATATGAGGGGGAAGAGGAACATCGTGAAAACGGCTTAAATCAATTTTGGTTGCACACCCCGTAAACCATACCAATACACCCAAAAGAATCAAAAATGAGAAAATCACTTTCATCAACAACACCTCTTCCCTTTTATTATTGTTTTTTAGATGATCGCTAATTTTTTACCATCCAAACGATCATACATATCCAATACATTGCGATAACTTTGATGCAAAGTCACATCAATGAGAAACTCATCCCCCTCCAAAATACGCAATGCCCGTCGAACCCGTTTAGCCCCATAAATATCACACAATCCCGCTTCGTATTCCGCCCATGAATATTCGGCATTCCCCATTCGGATCAATTCAGCGACAATGTGACCCATATTTTTATCCCCAAATTCCAACAATGAGAGTGCTTCGTCAATGTTACCCAACAAAAGATGGATTTGGGCTTTGAACTTTTGCATCGCAAAAGGGGTTTTAAAAATCACCCCAATGTATTTTCCCACATCCAACGTATCGTCTAAATCCTCAATGGATTGGAGAATCTCATTGCCATCGAACTCTTCAAAATGGAGTACCATCTCACGAATCCATTTTCCACTGTTTTTGTTGTTATACACCAAATCTTCAACAGGATAGACCTCCGACAACGAGGGGATAATCATCTGACACGAATAAAATCCAAGATAGCTATATTCTCGCAAATAAATTTTTTTGCCCATCAATTTTGCCAAATTGGAGAGAAATTCAAACTCCTCTTCAATCGTTTTCCCCTGATACCCCCATGAAGCGTACTCGAAACTTTTTTTGGAACTCAAAAAGCTAAACCCGATTTTTCCATTGGAATCGATAAAATGGGATTCGATGTTAAAACTATCCGAGACAATACTCATATCAAACGTGGGTTGCTCAAAGGTATTAAGGTTATCCAATCCCCGCCCCTGTAACAACTCGGTCATCGTTCGCTCCAACGACACACTCTCAATGGGGTGCGAACCAAACGAAACCATCAGTGTCGAATCCTTGGGATTAATAAGCGAAATCGCCGTAACGGGAAATTTTCCCCCCAATGACGCATCCAAAACCTCCACAATGTACCCCAATTCCCGAAGGGCTAGGACATCTTCGTACACTTTTTTGTGCATCACCAAAACCCCCTCAGGGTATTTGGGCAACGCGTACCCTCGTCTAATAATTTCGATTTTAACATACCGTTCAAAAATTTCACTCAATGCCTGCACTTGGGCTTCAAGGGGGGTATTACCCGAGGAAAGACCATTACTCACATAGAGATTATTGAGAATATTAATGGGAAAATAGACCCATTTTCCATCTTCAAGACAGACAAAAGGGAGCGACACCACCCGATCAACATAGTCACTGTTGTAATCAACCCAATCTTCCAAACGCAGTTCATTGTGAGGGTCATAAAAGGCTAATAATTCCTCAGTAAGATACCCTCCCCCAAATTTAAACGCCACTTCATCCGGATAATGGGTTCGTTTGGGGAGATAAAAATCACTAAAAAAGTTATTGGTTTGGAGCCGTTCGATGTATTCCCCCAACGCGCTGGCTTTGGAGGCATCTGAGAGAACCCCTTTTCCATTGGAATAGATGTGATTGGGTGCCTCACTCGAACTTAAAGTAACAGAATAGCAATGTTCCAAAGGGTGTTTTTCCTCGGAGTAGGACACCCTACAGCCAAAATCGGACAACACTTTTTCCATTTTACTAATGGATTCATTAAGGGGGGAACTTTTTGATAGAAGATGCATACCAATCCATTTTTAGTGATTTTCTACACACGCAATAAGGGGGGAATACGTTCAAAAATGAGTGCCACTGAAAGCCCGTTTTCTCCATTTTAGTGTTCAAAAGTATAGCATACCCAACCATTAATATGTTATAGTTCTAAAAACGTTTATTCTGGAGCAAAATGGCCATTATTTCAATCGCATCCACCAAAGGGGGCGTGGGGAAAACCTCACTTGCTTTTTCTCTCGCCAAAGACCTCGATTACCGCTACGCCACCAACGATATGTCGGTTGTTTTACAAAAATACAAAAACGCCCGCTATTATCCGCGTAAAATCCCGTTGTATGACAACACCGTGTACGATTTTGGAGGATTTGATGCAGAACATTCCGAAGAAATTTTGCGTAACTCTGACATCATCCTTGTCCCTACCACCAACGATGCCAATTCCCTTATGAAAAGTCTCATCTTTATCCAAAAATACAAAGAAAAAACCATTTTGGTCTTTGCCAATATGATCGATCATCCCAGTGATGCGGAGACTATCCGCACGAAAATTCACGAACATTTTCCCAATTTGGCGTTCACCTATTTACGCCGTACCAAATTGCTCAAAAATGCCCTTGAGTTTGGGATGAGTGCCACTGAACTGTATCAATCGACCAAACACACCCAACACCGCTACAAACAAGCGTATGCCGATTACCAAAAGATTCTCTCCCTCTTCACGACAGATGGTCTTTATTTTCGTGCGCCTCGTCCATGAGTACGATTCTCCTCACCACCCTTAATGCTCGCTATGCCCATACGGCGTTGGGACTTCGCTGCCTCTATGCGTCCATGCAGGAGCTTCAGCCCCAAACCAAAATTCTCGAATTTACCATTAACGATCCCATTCAGACCATTGCCGAAGACATTCTCAACGAACATCCTACTATTATCGGGATTGGGGTCTACATTTGGAACGTTGCTGAGGTTGCCAAACTTATCGAAATTCTCAAAAAAGTCTCCCCCCAAACGACCATTGTCCTTGGCGGGCCAGAAGCGGGATACCATCCCCATCGGGTCGATTTATCCCACGCGGATTATATTATTAGCGGTGAGGGGGAGATAGCATTTTATGCGTTGTGTAAAAAGATAGTATCCACTGCTGATTGCGGACGTGATCCGCAATCTACGATCCTGAATCACGTTCAGGATGACAAACAACCCCATTTCATTCACGCTCCTCTCCCCGATCTTAAAACCCTTCCTCTCCCTTATGAGGCGTACAGTGATGAGGACATTGCCCATCGGATGATCTATGTCGAAGCTTCCCGTGGATGCCCTTTTGAGTGTGAGTTTTGTCTCTCTTCGCGGGATGAAAAGGTGCGTAATTTTCCATTGGATTCGCTTCTTGAGGCGTTTGAGGTGTTGTGGCAACGGGGGGCGCGACGGTTTAAATTTATCGACCGTACCTTTAATCTCAACATGACCTTTGCCAATCGGATTTTGGATTTTTTCCTTGCCAAAGAACCCCCTTATTTCGCCCATTTCGAGGTGATTCCCGACCATTTTCCTGAAGTTCTTAAAGCCAAGATTGAGCGTTTCCCTCAAGGGTCATTGCAACTGGAAATCGGTATTCAAACCCTTGATCCTGTGATTGCCGCTGGGATTAATCGTCCGCTTCGTCTGGAAAAAATCATCGACAATCTCCGCTTTTTGGAGCAAGAGACCACCGCCCATTTGCATCTTGATCTCATTGTGGGGCTTCCGGGAGAGAGCTTAGCGGGGTTTGGTCGTAATCTCGATACCTTGGTCTCCCTCACCCACAGCGAAATTCAAATCGGCATTCTCAAAAATCTCTCAGGTACCACCCTCTCCCGCCATGACCTCACCCACGGGATGATCTACAGCGACACCCCCCCCTACGACATCCTCAAAAACAACGATGTGAGTTTTGTCCAGATTCAAAAGATGAAACGGTTCGCCCGATTTTGGGATATTTTTTACAACAGTGGGAGTTTTGATCACACGATTGCCCTCCTTTGGGGTGAGGGGTCGGTGTTTGAGGGATTTTATGCGTTTAGCAAATGGATCTATACCCAAACCCTCTCAACGTGGAAAATATCGCTGGAGCGTCAAATTACCCTTTTGCATACCTATTTACTCCTCCATCACCCTGTGGACGTGGTCGAAGAGGCTTTACTCGCTGATCTTGCGCCACGACCGGAAAAAACCATCCCCTTTTTCTTACGTCAAAAGCTCAAAACGCACCCCAAAAATACCCCTTCGGTCTCAACCATCATCCCAAAACGGCAAGCCAAACGGTTGGAACATGACGCAGATTAAAGGAGAGACAATGACCCTAAACGATATTCGCCAAGAGCGACAAAAATGGATGACATGGAAAAACATTGCCCCCTTACGCAGCGCATTGGAGCAATTACCCACCCTCACAACTCACGTGAGTTTGGGTGATACAGTGACCATCACCAGCGAAGAAGCGATGGATTTAGTCGAGCTTGAACGGATCGCACGTCTCATGATGCCATGGCGTAAAGGTCCTTTTGAAGTGTTAGGGCTTTTTATCGACACCGAATGGCGCAGTCATCAAAAGTACAATTTTCTCCGTCCCCATTTTAATCTCACAGGGAAAAAAGTGGCCGACATTGGGTGTAACAATGGCTATTATATGTTCCGATTTTTGGAAGATTCCCCTGCCAAAGTGGTCGGTTTTGACCCCTCCGCGCTGTTTAAAACCCAATTTGATTTTATCAACCATTTTGTTAAAAGCTCCATCGTTTATGAATTATTGGGGGTGGAGCATCTGCCGTTGTACGAAGAAAAATTTGACACGATTTTTTGTTTGGGGGTGTTGTACCACCGAAGTGACCCTGTGGGGATGCTCAAAACCCTCCGTCAAGGGTTGGAAAAAGGGGGAGAAGTGTATCTTGATACGTTTATCATTGAAGGCGATGAGCCTCATGCGCTGTGTCCCAGTGAGCGTTATTCTAAAATCACCAATGTCTATTTTGTCCCCACCCTCAAAGCGTTGGAAAATTGGTCGATTCGGGCAGGATTTACAACCTTTGAGATACTGGGAACCGTGGTGACCACTTCGGATGAGCAACGCAAAACAGACTGGATAGAGTCCCAAAGTCTGGAAGATTTTCTCGATCCCAACGATCCAACCAAAACCATAGAAGGGTATCCCGCCCCCATTCGGGGGTACGTCCGTCTAAGTTTATAACATCCCTAACCAATAGGGGGCATTTTTTTGCTCCCGAAAGAGCGTCGTGGAGTCACCATGCCCCGGATAGAGGGTTTTATCCTCCCTCATCCGCGTCATTTTTTCCAAACTTTTTTTCATATCGTGCGCATTAGAGTAGGGAAAATCGTACCGACCGATAGAATTTTGAAATAAAAAGTCCCCACTAAACATCACCTCCCCAATCTCAATCATCGAACACCCCGGACAATGCCCGGGGAAATGGTGAAATTTTACGGTTATCCCCTCTATCTCCAGTGTCGCATCGCCTTCAACCTCCACATCGGGATAGGAGGGGGGAAGGGAAGGCATCCACGTGCTACTTTGAAGTAAAAAAACATCCCCTTTGGGGGTATAGAGGGGAATATTGAGTTTCTCTTTAAGTTCTTGATTGCTCCACACATGGTCAAAATGACCGTGCGTATTGAGAATCGCGATGGGATTGGTGACGTTTGCCATCACCCATTGCGTTGCCCCCATCCCCGGATCAATGATGATCTCTTTGTCCTCAATGCGGACAATGTAACAGTTAGTTTGATACTCCCCCATGGGACGTTTTAAAATAGTCATTTTTCTATCCTTTGTTTCGTAAAATAGGTCGCCATAACCATCGCAATCACCATTCCCGCACTGATGGTCAGCCATCCAAATAAGAGCAAGCTCCAAAAAGAGAGGGCAAAAGCACCCACGAATGCAACCACAAGATTAGCAGGTGCTTCCCCCAAGGAACCCGTACATCCGCCCGTACTCCAATAACACACATTGGCACTCACATACAAAAAATACCAACACACATAATGGGAAAGGATTCCACTTAATCCCCCCGTCACTAGAGCAAAACGTTTAAGCTTATGAATCCGTTTTTCCATGATGAACGTCCACAAGAGATACGCGGTGATAAATGCCGATGCCGTAGAAAAGAGGAAAAAAAAGCGATAGTCTCCTATAGCAGTGACCGTGACAAAAATTCCCACACCAAGCCCTACAAGAGCATACGCAAAAGCAAAAAGGAGGGAAGAATTTGTGACTTTCATCATCGTTTAGTATCCTAACATCGTTTGGTGTTTTATTGTAGCCAATGGAAACTTATTGCCCTGTGAGAAAGGCGGAGAAAAATCTGATAATCTCTAGGGTACACTAATGGACATACCTTTAACCAACCTGCCCTTACGGGTAGCTTTCCACTGGATACAACCACAATAAAAGCAATTAATACTTACACTTTACTTATCATGATATAATCATTATAATAACACCATGAACTCACTAAAATTTGAATGGAATTTAGCTAAAGCATCCTCCAATATTAAAAAACATGGGATCTCTTTTGAAGAAGCGCGAACTGTTTTTGACGATGATTTTGCCCGTTTACTTCACGACCCTGATCATTCTGAGGGGGAAGAACGGTTTATTTTATTGGGGATGAGTTATACCCTGAAAATTTTAACGGTCGTACACTGTTATCGGGACGAAGAGGGAATTATTCGGATTATTTTAGCAAGACCATCGACCAAAAATGAAGAACGCCAATACAAGGAATTTTTACCATGAGAAAAGAATACGACTTTTCACAATCTATCCAAAACCCTTATGCCAAAAAAGTTAAAAAGCAAATTTCCCTTAACATTGAGGTAGAGACCATCGATTATTTTAAAGCGCTATCCATCAAAATGGGATTGCCCTACCAAACACTCATAAATTCTTACCTCACCGATTGTGCAATGCGCCATGTTGAACCACACTTACAATGGACACGTTAAATTACTTCAACTCCCCCCAGTGATTTCCGATATTCATCGACGTTTTCAAGGGGATTTTAAGCGCGTAAATCGACTCCATCACCTGAACAAAACACGTAGCTAACGTATCCACTTCCCCCTCATCCACCTCAAAAATCAATTCATCGTGGATTTGTAGAAGCATTTTTGCCCCCATGTTGTGCGTTTGGATCATCGTATCAATGCGATTCATCGCCAGTTTAATCAAATCACTCGCTGAGCCTTGGAAGACCGTATTGACCGCTTCGCGTTCGTAGGCAGCTTTGAGCATCGGGGTGGCAGAGGCAAAATCAAAATAGCGACGGCGACCCAACAACGTTTCCACATACCCTTGCTCTTTGGCGGTCTGGACAATACCGCTAAAATATCCCTTGACGCTGGGGAAGGTCTCAAAATAGCGGTCGATAATCTCCTTGGCTTCTTTGGTCGTAATCCCCAACGTATCGGAGAGTTTTTTGCTCCCCATCCCGTACAATAATCCAAAATTCACCGTCTTAGCGATGGTGCGTTTGCTGGGGGCGTGTTCTTCCCCAAAGAGGGCAACGGCGGTTTGGAGGTGGATGTCTTTGCCCTCCTTAAACGCATCCACCAAGACTCTGTCGCCACTAAAGTGTGCCAAAAGGCGCAATTCGATTTGGGAATAATCGATGCCAATGAGTTTTTTCCCTTGTGGTGCCACAAACGCTTCTCGAATCCGCATCCCTAAGGCAGTTTTAACAGGGATATTTTGGAGATTGGGATTTTTGGAACTGAGTCGCCCCGTTGCCGTCCCCGTTTGGACAAACGAGGTGTAGATGCGCGAATGGGGATCCGTGTTGGCTAAGGCAATCAGAGGTTCGATGTAGGTGGAAAAGAGCTTATGATACTCCCGATACTGCAGCAGAAGGGGGATAATGGGGTGTGCCTCGCGTAACCCTTCTAAGACTTGCTCGTCGGTGCTGTACCCTGTTTTGGTCTTTTTACCATGCGGCAGCTGGAGGGTCTCAAACAAAATCGCCCCCAATTGTTTGGGAGAATTGAGATTAAAAACAGTGCCGCACCCCTCATGAATAGCACGGGTCAACTCCCCTAACTCGGTAGAGACTTCCCGTTTGAAGGTCTCTAATACCGATGTATCCACCGCAATCCCGATTTTTTCCATCCCTAACAACGTTCCGACAAACGGAAATTCGACCTCAAATGCCTCATTAAGGGTTGATTCACCCCCTTTGAGCAAGAGGTGTTGGGAGAGTACCTCGAAAAGTTGGTAGGTGATATAAGCATCTTCCCCCGCATACGCGCACGCATCTTCAAGTGCGACAGAGGCGAAGTTTTCCCCACGTTTCACCGTATCTTTAAAAGAGATCATCGCATGACCCAATAAACTTTGCGCCAAGCTATCCATCGACAACGAGCGTCCTGAATCGCTCAACCACGCCATAATGATCGTATCGGCATAGAGAGTAAGTCGATCAAAGCCCAAAAATCGGGTCACGAAATGCAAATCAAATTTAAGATTATGCCCAATCACTTTCCCCCTAAAAATGGCTTTTATCGCTTCCCTCGCGACCGTATCGCTCACTTGATCCCCAACACCCAAATAGGTGTGATGGAGGGGGACATAATACCCCGTTGTGCCATTCAGACTAAAACTAAACCCCACCAAATGGTCACTGTGGGGATTAAGTCCTGTGGTTTCGGTATCAAAAGCGACCAGTGTCTCAGAGGTGATGGTCGAGACAAGTGCCATTACATCAGCTTCGTTGTCCAACAAGATGGTCTGACCTTGAGGATTTTTGGCTTCTTCCACACTGGGTTGGGCACCTTTTTTGGGTTCGATTTGGGTAGGATTGTAGGTCTCCTCAAACAACGCTTTGGCTTTGAGCGTGCGCAACACCGCGTTCATCTCATACTCCACCAAATCCTCATAAATGGGGGCAAATGGGTCATCAAAATGCATCGTATACCCCTCAAAATCGATACTTTCCATCACATCAGGATGCAACGTGACCAAGTGACGCGAACGATACGCATCCTCCTTATAGGTCTCAAGCAACCCCCGAATCCGTGGCGGTGTCACCTCCTCAAGTTGCGCATACATCGCATCCAAGGTTCCAAATTGGGTCAAAAGTTTTTGGGCGGTCACTTTGCCGATCCCCTTAACGCCGGGGACATTGTCCGCCGTATCGCCGATGAGCGATTGATAATCGACAAATTGCGCGGGGTGAATCCCGTATTTCTCAAAACAATGCCCCTCATTCATCACCTTCTTACTGATGGCATCGACCAATACCACCGCATCATCTTCGATGAGCTGATAGAGGTCTTTGTCGTGCGAAACAACCCGCACTTTGAGTCCTTGCGCCTTGGCGTGTTTGACCACCGTTGCAATCATATCATCGGCTTCAAAGCCACTTTGCATCAGTGATTTGTACCCCATTTTATCAATCCACTCAATCGCGATGGGGAGCTGAAGTTTGAGTTCTTCCGGGGCTGGGGCGCGGTTGGCTTTGTAATTGGGATCGATGGCATTGCGAAAACTATCCCCCTTGGCATCAAGGGCGAAAATGAGATAGTCACTGCTATGCTCTTTGTGCAACGTCGCGATCAGATTGATAAATCCTGTCAACAGTCCTGTCGGAAAGCCATGTCGGTTTTTCAACGGGGGAAGGGCATAAAAAGAACGGAAAAAAAATCCAAAGGTATCAATAATGGTGATGGTTTTAGGGGGCATAACGTTTCCTTGGTAGTAACATGGCAGATGGGTTCAAAGTGGCGTGATTTTAGCATAAACGGCTTATTTTCCACAATTGCACCCAAAAGTGGCTCTTTACTAGAATAGTTTATCATCAATAAATAAAAAAATGACAAAATGATATATTTTTTGTCATTTCTGAGCGAAAGGGTACAATGAAGAAAAACATCAAAGGCAACCCATGAAAAAAGAGATAGTAGCAACGTTACAAAGTGAGTTTAATGCTATTGCCAATATATTGGACGATGGACGAACCGAATTCTGGTATGCGCGGGATTTGCAAAAAATGCTGGGATACCAAAGTTGGGACAAATTCAAAAATGTGATAGATAAAGCAAAAGACGTATGTGAAAATTCAAATGTTGAAGTTTCAGACCATTTTCGCCACGTGGGAAAAATGGTATCTATCGGGTCAGAAGCTACAAGAAGCATAGAAGAGATTATGCTTACGCGATATGCCTGCTATCTCATAGCTCAAAACGGTGACAGCCGAAAAGAACCAATCGCCTTTGCTCAAACTTATTTTGCTATTCAAACCCGTAAACAAGAGATTTTAGAACAACGACTAGAGCTAGAAGACCGCCTCCAAGCGCGTGCAAAACTACGTGAATCGGAAACCGAACTCTCAAAAAATATCTATGAACGTGGTGTAAATGACCAAGGTTTCGGTCGTATCCGCTCCAAAGGTGATAGCGCACTGTTTGGAGGATACGCAACACAGGCGATGAAAGATAAGCTCGAAGTGCCTGATAATCGCTCTTTAGCAGATTTATTACCTACGATTACAATCACGGCAAAAAATTTGGCGACCGAAATCACCAATCATAATGTCAAGCACAATGATATATATAGTGAAAATGCCATTACCCATGAACATATCCAAAATAACAAAAGCGTACGGGGGCTTTTAGTAGAACGTGGAATTAAACCCGAGGAGTTGCCCAAAGCTGAGGATCTAAAAAAACTTGAACGTAAAGTAAAATCGGATGAAAAAAAGTTGATCAAAGAAAGTGCATTGCCGAAAATGAAAAAATAAGTGGTGAAAGAAAAAAATTTAGCGTTTCCCACTAAATGCCCCCACCTTCGCCATCATCACCAACCACTCTCGATCAAAAATCCAAGCGATATAACGCTCCTGATGAGGAACCAAACACCCTGAACAATCGTGATGAATGGCATGATCGGTATGAAATTCTCCCCCATGCGGGGTCTCAATTGCACAGAGACTAAACAGAGTTTTACCCTCTTTGATCCCCAATCCTGTGTCATTAAAACGAAAATAGGGACACGCGCAGAGATAACAATTGAGTTCTGGAGTCTCGTGACATCGGGTATTCGTCGCATAGAGGGGACAAAAATCGTTCTCCTCTTGCACCATGTTTTCAAATCGAAAATAGCGTATCACCTCATCGTCACGAAGGTGGGTGAGTTTTGCCATGATATTGGCGTGTTTAGAGGCGTGGGCATCGAACCACTCTTGGTAGGTCATGGGTTAAAAAACGTCTCAATGAACACCTCTCACCGCCCACTGCGTGAGAGTTCAAGTGCCAGATATTTCCCCGTAAAACTTCCTGTTGTTTCCCACTCACGGGCGATGGTTTCCGGATCTCCACACGCTACGACCAATCCGCCGCCGCTCCCCCCCTCAGGTCCCATATCGATGATGTAATCGGCGTTTTTGATCATGTCGAGGTTGTGTTCGATGACCAACACCGAATTGCCCAATTCAACGAAATTATGCAACACTTTGGTGAGGCGATTGACATCATCAAAATGCAATCCGGTGGTGGGTTCATCCAGCACGTAGAGGGTTTTTCCCGTATCTTTGCGACTGAGTTCCTTGGCAAGTTTAATCCGTTGTGCTTCCCCCCCTGAGAGGGTCACGGCGTTTTGTCCCAAGGTGATGTAATCCAACCCCACATCACTTAGGGTTTGCAAGATAAGTTTCATTTTGGGAATAGCACTAAAAAATTCCAACGCTTCCCCCACACTCATGCTCAAGACATCGGAGATGGTTTTTCCTTTGTACTCCACTTGAAGGGTTTGCATATTGTAACGGCTCCCCTGACACCCATCGCATTTGACCATAATATCGGGTAAAAAGTGCATCTCAATTTTGATCTCCCCCTCCCCTTGACATTTTTCGCACCTTCCCCCTTTGACGTTAAAACTAAAACGTGAGGCGGTATAACCCCGAATTTGCGATTCTTTGGTTTTGGCAAACAAGTTCCGAATCTCATCCATCACCCCCGTGTAGGTGGCAGGATTGGAGCGGGGGGTGCGTCCGATGGGGCTTTGGTCGAGATAGATCACTTTATCCAGTTTCTCCAGTCCCTTGACTTCAACCCCTGCGACACGGTTGATTTTACGGGCATGGTTGAGCAACTCTCTCGAAACGGGCAACAGGGTTTGGAGGATAAGGGAACTTTTGCCGCTTCCACTCACCCCCGTTACACAGACGAAATTGTTCAGAGGGATCGAGACACTCAAATCGATGATATTGTTCACCGTGACGTTGTTGATCTCCATCCACGCGTGTTGGGGTCGTCGGTAGAAATACTCGATTTTTTTTGCCCCTGATAGGTATTGGGCGGTGAGGGTATCGCTTTTCATCATCGCCTCTAAGGTTTCCGAAAAAACCACATTCCCCCCAAATTTTCCCGCACCGGGGCCTATGTCGATGATAAAATCCGCCGACTCAATGGTCTCTTTGTCGTGTTCGACGACGATAACGGTGTTACCTTTTTCTTGGAGTGAACGCAACGTACGGATGAGTTTAAGGGTATCACGTTCGTGCAATCCGATACTGGGTTCGTCCAAAACGTACATCACCCCCGTTAGACCACTGCCGATTTGACTGGCGATACGGATCCGTTGTGCTTCGCCTCCGCTGATGGTTCGAGCATCCCGACTAAGGGAGAGATACCCCAACCCCACATCGTAAAGAAAAAAGAGTCGCTCTTTGATTTCGTTGAGAATCGACACCGCAATCATCGCATTTTGGTCACTAAGGTACGTAAAAGTCTGGGGATCACTAAACCACGCATACGAATCTTTGATGGGGAGGGTAATGACATCCCCAATCCCTTTGCCTGCCACACGCACCGCCAACGATTCGGCTTTTAGGCGGTGGGCGTTACACACATTACACGGTTTTTCAGACATATAATCGGCAAGGTCTTTTTCGTCTTTGAAAATATCATACGCGATGCGGACAATCCCCGGCCACGTTCGGGAAATGGGATGATTTTGCCATTTAAACGTCACTTCCTCGATGGAACCGTGCAAAATCGCTTTTTTGTGATGTTCTGCGAGGGTATAAAAGGGGTCATCCAAGGACATCCCCAACGTCGAACAAAACGCTTTGAGAAACGTGAAATAGTACCCTTTGTTAAATCCATAGACGATTTTAATCGCCCCTTTGTCGATGGAGAGTTCCGAATCGATAATTTTGTCATAATCCAGCGTATACCGAATCCCCAATCCATCGCACTCTTTGCACGCCCCTTTGGGGGAGTTAAATGAAAACGACAACGGTTCAAGGGGATCAAAACTCACTTTACAATCAAAACACGCACTGTGTTCACTGTAGTGGATGAGTTTATGGGGGTGGGTATCGTCTTGAAGTTCGATCTCCACTTCACCGTAGGACTCTTTGAGCGCTTTTTCGACCCCTTGTGAGAGACGGTCGTGGTTATCCTCACGAATCACCAAACGATCAACGATGATTTTGATGGAGTGTTTTTTGGTTTTGGAAAGTTCGATCTCTTCGTCCAATCGCACCATCACCCCATCGATCATCGCCCGCACGTACCCTTTGTGACGCAACGATTCCAATACATCGGCAAACGACCCTTTTTTCTCTCGGATAAGGGGGGCGAGAATAATAATTTTGGTTTGATCAGGGAGTTTGGCGACTTGGTCAATAATATCTTGTGCCGACATTTTGGTGATGGGTTTACCGCACAAATGGCAATGTTGCACCCCAATACGGGCGTACAAAAGGCGCAAATAATCGTAAATTTCGGTAATCGTCCCCACCGTCGAGCGGGGATTTTTGGAGGTTGTCTTTTGGTCAATCGCAATGGCGGGGGTGAGTCCTTCGATCTTGTCGACATCGGGTTTGCCAACCCGATCCAAAAACTGCCGCGCATACGACGAAAGCGATTCGATGTAACGACGTTGCCCCTCCGCATAGAGGGTATCAAACGCCAAGGTCGATTTACCACTGCCACTAATCCCCGTACAGACGATCAGCTTATTTTTGGGAATTTCCAGAGAAATATTTTTAAGATTGTGCTCTTTGGCACCGATAATTTTAATCATGCGTGTGTATCACCTAATGAGTAAGTAGTTTGTATGCCGTAATGGCAAAAATAAGGATATAAAAAACGACCAAAATCTGTTTGTAATGGGTCACTTTGGTCTTATGAAGCAACCAAATCCCCAACCAAATCCCCACAAGCGAGGAAACCGCCATAATCGCCCCCGCTTGGAGGTTAATAAGCCCCAAACTCACCATGGTCACAAAGGCAGAAAGGGAGGTAAACATCACAAAAAAAAGCCCCACCGCCGAGGCTTTTTTGAGGGGAAAGCCCATAAAACTTACCAGTATGGGGGTCATCAAAATCGATCCCCCTACCCCAAGCATCCCCGAAAAAATCCCGATTCCTCCCCCAATGGCGGTATAAAGGGGGCGATTGACCACCTCATCACGCGTCGGGGTGGGATTGGAAAATGCCAGTCGTCCAAGGGTAAAAGCAACAATGGACAAAAACAGCCACTCCAAAAACACCGCATCCAAAATTTTGACCAAAACCGCACCGATAGCCGCCCCTGCAAGCCCCCCAAAGCCGAAATATTTGACCTCAGCAATGGTATACGTTTGGTTTTTCTTGTGAATCCACGCTGCCATAAACGACCCTACGACCATTTGCATAATCGAAATACCTATCGCCTCTTTGATCCCAAATCCCAAATACAGCAAGACAGGAACTGTAACTGTCCCCCCGCCAATCCCAAAAAATCCGGACATCGTCCCCACCACAACACCCAAAATGGTTAATTCAATGATCATACTACTGGCTTCTTTGGTTTGAGATTAGGCGCGATTATAGCCATTTTATCACTATTCTATCCTTGTGGTTTTACGCTATAATCAACCGTTTATCTCAAGAGAGTGTCGAAAAAATCATGAAAAAAATTGTTTTATTACTAGTGCTTACAACGTTGGGATGGGGTTGCACGATTTTGGGCTACAACGTCCACGACCGTTATGACCATGTGAATGTTGTTCTTAAATTCGATACCCCTTATGTGGGAAAAGTGACCCAAGCGTATGCAAAAAATGCCATTTTTATCGATTTAGACGATGTATCGATCCACAAAAAAGAGGATATAGGGGTCTACTCCATCTATCTAAGCGCGTTGCACCTTTATCCTAAGGATCACCACCTCATTCTCCAAGCCGATGTCCCCGAAAAAGTGATTCTCACCACCGCTACCAGTCCCGATGGGTATACCCTGCGTCTCCGTTTTGCTCAACAAAAAGAGGGGGAAGTGACCCCTCTTCCTCATTACCCTTTGCACCATTTCGATACCCCCTCTCCTACACAAGACAACACCTCCTCGCAAACTTTTTTGAACATCCTCATTATTTTAGGGTTAGGGTTTGCTATGGCATTTGCAGTCGTGATTGGGGTTAGACGAAAAACATCTACAGAAGAAGATTCCTCACCCCCGATCACAGAGTCCTTCTTTTCATCTCCATTCACCGACATACGCTTCCAAAAAGTACTGGATTCGACGCACACGGTCGTGATGATTCATACGTACGATTACGAATACCTCATGCTCCTTGGTGCGGGAGAATCACTACTGCTGGATACTTTTATTGGGGGATACCCCATGACCTACGAAGAGTTTGAGTCGCTGTTGCGGTACCACTATTCGGAGCTAAAACATTTTTTTATCCCCGCACCCACTGAGAATACGGTTGTGATAGACTAAAGCGAATGATGGTGAAAAACGTACCGATTTTTGCCACTCTCTTTGGCAACATACATCGCTTGATCCGCATGGCGCAGGAGGGTGGCCGCATCACTGTCATCATGCGGATAGAGGGTAATGCCGATACTGGCACTCACAGTGATGTGGTGACTTTTGAGGAGATAATAGGGTTGCTGGACATTAGTTAAGATACGCTGAACAATTTTTTCACACTCTTCGACCGTGTTAAGATTGAGCAAGACCAGTGCAAATTCATCGCCTCCCAATCGTGCGACTGTATCCCCTCTTTCGCACTGCTAAAAACATGGGCAAACAGTTTGAGCTTCTCTTCGGTTTCTCTCCGTTGGGAGACATCAATATTAAAACAGGTCAGTCCGATCACCTGCTCTGCACTATCATAAATGGGGGAGTAATGGCTTTGCCAAAAATGTCGAGAGAGGGTTTCATCCCAAGGGCAATTTCTTTTCCCCAAATCGTTTGGATAACCTGTTTATGACCATGATTAAATGCCATATAACGATATTGCGTGTCCAAGGCGAAAATAATAATATGAGGGGAACTTTCTAAGATGGCTTCGAGTAAGTTGGTAGTGGTTTGGTTATTGATGGAGTGCATTTTAGGTGGTTTGATTGGGCGAAAAGGGTTCTTTTTTTTCATTCATCCTCTCTTTGACTGCATTTTATCTCAGCAAGGGTATCCAAATTCTTCGCATAAGACAAGGTAATTTCAGGCTTTAGGAGACTCCTTTCTTGACACGTTACTTAAAGAGGAAGTAGAATTGCTCAAAACAATCGTTTGGTTGATAAAAAAGGATACCCGATGCACGAAGCACTACGACCACCCCTACCCCCTTTTAATAAAGAAAGTGCCCTCCAAAAAGTACGGATGGCAGAAGATGGGTGGAACCTCAAAATTCCTGAAAAGATAGCCCTTGCGTATTCACCAGAGAGTCAATGGCGAAATCGTGATCTCTTTTTATACGGGCGTGATGCGATTATCGATTTTTTACGTACCAAATATGCCAAAGAGCATGAGTATCGATTGTGCAAAGAGTTGTGGGCGTATACCGATACTAAAATTGCGGTTCGATTTGCCTATGAATGGCATGATGACCAAGGGCAATGGTGGCGAAGTTACGGCAACGAGAATTGGGAGTTTAACGATCGGGGTCAAATGCGTGTACGTTTTGCCAGTATCAATGACGTAGCCATTACCCACAAAGAGCGAAAGCTTCTATGGGATACACCCACACGACCGGATAATTATCCCTCGTTGAGTGCAATGGGTATAATGCTCCCTTTTTTCAAGACCAGTAAAACAAGATTTTTAATTCCACCTC
>JAVHOQ010000049.1:0-3257 GCA_036170115.1 Sulfuricurvum sp. | reverse complement strand
TTAGCAAGGGGGGAAAGATCGGTGATTTTGTTGTTCTCTAAATTCAATTTGGTAAGTTGCGTAAGCTGAGCAAGGGGGGAGATGTCGGTGATTTGGTTGTTCTCTAAATTCAATTTGGTAAGTTGCGTAAGCTGAGCAAGGGGGGAGATGTCGGTGATAAAGTTATTTCCTAAATCCAATTCAGTAAGTTGCTGACGTTGTGCTTCATTGTTCCAGTCAATCTTATATTTTTCTTCAATGATGGCGATGGTTTTGAGGGCTTCGGGGGAGTAAGGTTGATTGTTGGAATCAAAATACTTTTTAGGTGTAAAAATATTTTTAATCGTTTCTAAAAGAGACACACGATTTCCTTTTTGGGGTGGTTTTAGACCCTGAATCAAGTTCAGGGTGACGGGTTAGAGCGTTTAGGGTGACGGTTAGACGTACAGGGTGACGATCTCGGTCATGCTGAACTTGATTCAGCATCTCCTCTTTTAGACCCAAAATTATAAAGGAATTATGCTATAATTCTCTCCTAATTTTCCTTCGGGACTACTCACCTTTAGGGGTGAGGTTAATCGATCAACGTTTTAAATTTCGTTTTCATCTCCTCAAAACTCTTTTTATCCAACTTTTAACTCTTTTTCTAACAACATTTTTATCAATGATTGGTAGGGTACATCCAATGAATTGGCGCGAATTCTGAGCTTTTCAAGCATATCTTCAGGAAGTCGTAACGAGATGGTTTTCGTACTCTTTTTGAGTTTTTGAAATTTTGCCGGTTTTGCGGACGAGAGATCAAAATATTCCACAACATCGTGGTGTTCCCAAAACGCGATCTCTTCGCTTTGGTCTTTAAATTCTGGTATAGTTTTCATAAAACCCTCTCTCTTTTTTACTCATCGGTCGTGCGGAAATAACTCTAATTTTGTTTTTCCGTTTGGTGAAAATGACACTCACCAAAGAACCATCATCAATACGCCCTAGTCCAGCACAGCGGCACTCACGGGTGTTGGAATGTTTTTCATCTTTTAGCACAATCAATGGTTCGTTAAAAAAAACTTCTTCAATCTTTTGCCAACTAAGATCGTGTTTTAGCTCATTTTTTAAAACATTTCCCTCATCCCACTCAAACCCGATAGCATCTTCAATGTCTAAACATTCATACTGCATTATCACCCTTTGTATATTGCTATACTATACAAGTAACACTTAATCTTTATTGAGAAAGGATGAAAGCACATACGCAGTTGGTTTTAGACCCTGAATCAAGTACAGGGTGACTGGGTTTCGTCACTCCCGTGAAGACGGGAGTCTAGCTGGATTCCCGCCTTCGCGGGAATGACGAGAGGTATACGTAATGACGAGAGATTAAGGATTTTGAGGGATAAACGTTTCCATCACATCCCCTTTGCGTTGTAAGACAATCACATTATTTTCCAACGCTTTTTCTTTGAGATCTGGAGGCATATAAAACGAAGCAAGAGCTAAATGATGGTTATAGTCTTTATAAATGGGAAAAAGTTCTCTAAAATTGGTTTGTTTTTTGGTAATCAATCGTTCTAAATCTTTTTCATGGGCTTTGTATTTCACTTCGATAATCGCAATGTCTTTACCATCAACCATCACAATATCAAACTCATCGCGTAAATTTTTGGTACTGCTTTTCCAATTTTTATCGATGAAATCGTAGTGAATCCCGCCTAAATCTTTTTTATCTTCGAGAGAATTATAAAAGAATTCTTCGGCAACATCCCCTTGGTTATTGGAAATATTTCCTAAGAGTACTCCCATTTTGGTGAGTTTGGCTTCGTTGCGTTTTACCTGTTCGTCGGTTCTTTTCATTTGTTCGTCAGTCTTTTTCATCTGCTCATCGGTTTTGGCTTGTGAAATTGCTAAACTTGCGACGAGGTCTTTGAGTTCTTGATCGGTCATTGTGGGGTCTCCTTAGAGTAGGAAAAATCATAACCGTATTTTAGCGTATTTTACGTTTTATAGACCCCGAATCACCCTCAGGGTGACAGATAAAAAGCGGGAGTCCCCATCGTGCCCATTTTGGCTATAATTCGCTCCATTAACTCAAACGTAGGGGATGTCCATTTGCCACTTTTTAAAGTTCATACCCCCTATCACGCTGCAGGGGATCAACCCATCGCGATTGACACCCTTGCCCACGGGATCCAAAAGGGGGAGCAGTATGTGACCCTTGAGGGGGTGACGGGGAGTGGAAAAACCTACACGATGGCAAAAGTGATCGAAAGCGTGCAGCTTCCCACCATCATCATGACCCACAACAAAACCCTCGCAGCGCAGCTTTACAGTGAGTTTCGAGGATTTTTTCCCGATAATCACGTCGAGTATTTTGTCAGTTATTACGACTATTATCAGCCTGAAGCCTATATCCCTCGTCAAGATCTCTTTATCGAAAAAGACAGCGCGATTAACGATGAGTTGGAGCGGTTACGCCTCTCGGCTTCGGCGAATTTGCTCACCTACAGTGATGTCATTGTGGTCGCTTCAGTCTCTGCCAATTATGGATTAGGGGATCCCCAAGAGTACGAAAAAATGGGTCATGTGGTAAGCGTGGGCGATAGCGTCCATCAACGAAAATTTCTGCTACGTCTGGTGGAGATGGGGTACACCCGAAGCGATGGCTATTTTGAGGGGGGAAATTTTCGGGTCAATGGGGAGGTGATCGATATTTATCCCCCTTATTGGCAAGATCAGGCGATACGGATCGAATTTTTCGGGGACGAAGTGGAAAAAATCACCTATTTTGAACCCCTCAACAACAGTGTGACCCAAACCCTCCACGAGGTGACCTTTTTTGCCACCAGTCAGTTCGCGGTGGGGCAAGAGAAGTTAAGCCGTGCGATTAAACGGATCGAAGAGGAGTTGGGAGAGCGGCTCAACGACCTAGAAGCTCAAGGCAAATCGATCGAAGCGCAACGGTTACGACAACGGTGTGAATTTGATTTGGAGATGCTTCAAGCGACCGGAATGTGCAAAGGGATCGAAAACTATTCGCGCCTGCTAACCGATAAAAAACCCGGCGAAGCCCCCTATACGTTGTTGGATTATTTTGCCCTGCATCACGAAAAATACCTCATTATCGTCGATGAGTCTCACGTAAGTTTGCCCCAATTTCGGGGGATGTTTGCCGCCGATCGTTCCCGTAAAGAGGTGTTGGTGGAGTATGGATTTCGGCTTCCTAGCGCACTGGACAATCGCCCTTTGACCATTGATGAGTATCTCCACAAAGCCCCCCAGTATCTCTT
>JAVHOQ010000048.1:0-15897 GCA_036170115.1 Sulfuricurvum sp. | reverse complement strand
CGTTTTGGAATTAAAACATAAATTTTACTGGTCTGATTTTAGGGGGTCATTATAAGGTTTAGATATGATTTTTCAGATTTAAAAGCTAAATCAGTCTCACTTGTTTATCGTTACTATAAAAGGAACTGTTTATAATGAAGGATAGAGAAAGTGGTTTTAATCAAAATGGTTTAAAATCAAAACAGTTGCTTTCTTTGTCTATTTAATCTAACAGTGTCCCAAAATTCTCAGGTGTCACTTCCACCAATGCTCCTGAATGAAATTGATTGAGCAGATCCGCAGTAGTTAATTCTTCTACCCCTGCAAAATAAATTTGTATTCCGTAGCTTTTGAGCAATACGAATGGCTTTAATCCCAAATGGGAGGTGATTAAAACGTCAATATTATGGGCGATAAGGGTACGGGCAACATCATGTCCCCCTTTTTCATCCATTTTTTCAATACTTGATTCACCGTCACGGGAATAAGCGAAAAATTTTGCATTCGCAAATAACGATGCAATGGCTGGATTAATTGACAATGTTTTTACGGGTATGGCTATGGTCATAATGATATTACCTCTTTGCTGATTGTAAGCGTATTCTTAGAAATTACTCTGTCGTATTTTTTGTGTGGAAGGTTTTTCCAAACTTTCTGCAATTTTTTTTTGTAATAATCAAGCGCTTCCGAACGGCTCAGTCGCGTCGGCTTGTCTTTAATCCGTATTGTGGGGACGAACCGCCCGTTGATCATCCGAATGGAACGTTTTTCATCTTCGATGCATTCTCCAAATGTTCTCCCCTCCGGGTATTGGATGTCGGGACGACGTTTGGACGACGTATCAATCCCGTTTTCATCGAAATCTTCATCAGTTTCGCTTAGGTGCAATATCAAAGTACATTTCCTAGGTTATGTGTCACACCCACCAGAGCATGGCGATAGCGTCGAATTTCGGGCATAGATTCCCCTTGATTTTAAAATAGTTTGTGCCGAGTAGAGTTGAGCTGTCGAGTCAATAAAAAGGTTAAACTTTTTTCATATATGCCGCGACCAGTACGATCGTCGAACCGTTGATCTTACCTTCGATGAGTTTGGGATCATCGGTTAAGCGAATGTTTTTGACGATGGTTCCGCGTTTGGCCGTAAAACCGCCGCCCTTGACCTCAAGGTCTTTGATAAGGGTAACCGAATCTCCTTCCGATAAAATCGTTCCGTTGCTGTCTCGAATGCTTACTCCCGCATCGGTTGAGGAAAAAGAGGAGCTGCTTAACGCTTGAGCCTGTGCCCACTTTAAAACCTCGTCTTCGAGATAGAGCATCTCAAGACGATCTTGGTCATTCAGGGCATTTAGAATACGGTACACCATGACCTGTACAGCAGGAATAGGGCTCCACATGCTTTCATTCAGACAGCGCCAATGATCACGATCGAGTTCGCTAGGGGTGTCGAGTTGATTTCGGCAATGATCGCAAAGATAGAGCGACTGATTGGCTGATCCATCAGAGGGGGCAACACCGTAGGGGGCCAGATTGTCTGAGGAGCCGCACAATTCGCATTGTTCATGGCTACGTTCTTTGAGTTGGGTTTCGAGTTTCATATTATTCCTTTGTTGTAAGTTTTATTGCTTGGTTTTTCCGAAAATAACAGCGCCGTTCGTTCCCCCGAAACCGTAATTCGCACTCATTACGGTATGCAGTTCTTTACGTCGCGGGAGATTGGGGATGAAATTGATCGGCATATCCTCCGACGCGCATTCAAAATTAATGGTCGGCGGCATAATATTTTCATTCAGTGCCATGATGGAAACGACCGCTTCGATCACTCCTGCTGCACCCAGGGTATGTCCGATCGATCCTTTGATGGAGCTGATCGGTGGGACGGTGTCAAAGACCCCTTCTAGCATTTTAGTCTCGTACAAGTCATTGTAGTAAGTACTCGTACCGTGCGCATTGAAATAATCGATGGCGGGGTTTCCAGCCATGTGTAAAGCCGCTTTGAGGGCACGCGATGCCCCTTCGTGGTTTTCCGTAGGGGTGGTGATGTGAGATCCGTCGGCACTCTCTCCGAACCCTAAAACTTCCCCGAATATAACCGCTCCCCGTTTTTGCGCCGATTCCAGGCTCTCTAAAATCATCGCTCCCGCCCCTTCACCCAGAACAAATCCGTCCCGCGCTGCGTCAAACGGTCTTGAAGCGTGCGCGGGATCGTCATTTCGGGTCGAGAGGGCATTCATGTTGGCAAATCCACGGATTACGGTTGGCGTAATACACGATTCCGCCCCGACGACGACCATGGCGTCTGCTCCGCCCAACATGATTGTTTTGGCGGCTTCATTGATGGCATGCACCCCCGCCGCGCATGCGGTCGTACTGGAGAGATTAGGCCCTTTTAATGCATGGTAGATGGAGATATAACCGCTGAGCATGTTGGTAATCGTGGAAGGGATAAAAAAGGGGGAGACCCCTTTTGAGCCTTTTTCATGACCGCCGATAACATTTTTTTCGATATTGGGGAATCCGCCGATTCCCGAAGCACCAGACACACCGAAACGATTCTTGTCAATGGCATTTTCTTTGATACCGGCATGCGTCATAGCCTCGGCTACGGCATGAAGCCCCAGCTGAATAAAACGGTCCGCTTTTTTCTGCTCTTTTTTCTCCATAACGCTATCGGGATCGAATCCTTTGACCTCCGACGCGATTTGTACCTTTTCATTCGATGCGTCAAACAGCGTGATTCTATCAACGCCTGGTTTGCCCTGAAGCAGGGCACTGAAAGTGTCATGGGCGTTATGCCCGACACCGGTAATCATGCCGTATCCGGTAACGACGACTCTGTGTAGATGCATGCGGATCCTTAGTGTTTGGGTGGGTGGAGAGTTCCGTGCAGGAACATCTGTAGGGTTTCATCTATAACTCTCAAAATATCCAAAGAGGATTCCACGAGTTTACTTGCCTGCATTGTTGGCTATCGGGCGTTGAGCGACACCGTTAAAAAACCAGTGAATGGTTTCCTCGATAATGCCGGACGTTTCAAATTCATGGTAGAGATAGCTCTCGATAAAGCCGTCCGAGAATTTTTTAAATAAAATGGCGACGTGCATATGATTGGTATGCTCCAGTGGGAGCAAGAGTTTAAACTGACGTATTAAAAAGTCATAGATATTGGCAACGACGATATGGTTAGAGACATCGAGCTTGTGAAAAAAATAGGGATCGTTTGTGATGGGCTGATTTCGGTGCTGATCGATCCGTAAAAAGATTTCGTATTTGTACTTCAAATAGAGTTTTAAATTTTCACGCGGGTCGGAGGACTCATGATCGTTCAAATTTCTTAAAAACCGTTCCAATTTTAGGATCAAATACTCGACATACAAATCTTCTTTGGAACCGAACATATTGTAAATCGTTCCAACGGAGGTCTCAAGCTCTTTAGCGAGATCGGTTATTTTGAACTCTTTGTATCCCGTTTCATCGAAATATTTGGCAGCAGCCGTGAGGTAAAGCTCTTTTTTCAGTCGGGTGACTTCACCCATAATCGCACTCTTCATTACCGTCACCTCATGTTTATTTGGTGACATTTTATCACATAAATAAAACTATTTCAATAAAATGAATTGTATTTATTTAGTTGAACCTAATTCATTCTTAAGATTAACTGCTGTAATCTTTCAAATCTCAATCAGGATAGAATCCATGAAACAAAGCTTACATAAGCTTTTAGAACCGAAGCTCATCACCTATATCCGTAAAAACGGCTACGATCAAAGCGACTTTATCAAAGACGCTCTTTCGGGACTTTCGGTTGCCATTGTCGCGTTACCGCTGGCGATGGCAATAGCGATTGCCTCCAATCTTCCTCCCGAGAGGGGAGTGTTTACCGCGATTGTGGCAGGATTGCTCATCTCCTTGATGGGGGGGAGCCGTTTTCAGGTCGGGGGTCCGACGGCCGCCTTTATCGTCACGGTCGCTTTGGTCGCAATGAAACATGGCTATGAGGGATTGGTGCTTGCCACCATTATGGCAGGAATCCTTCTGATCCTGATGGCTTTTTTAAGAGCCGGAGAACTGATTAAATTTATCCCCTATCCCGTGATCGTCGGATTTACCTCGGGGATAGCACTGCTGATCCTCTTTTCACAGCTCAGAGACTTTTTCGGTTTGTCCATTCAGACGATGCCTCCCGATTTTATCGATAAACTGGTGTTGTACGTTCAGCACCTCCATCAAACCAACCCTTACGCCGTCGTTGTCGCATTGATCTCTATCGGGATTATTATTCTCATGAAAAAGATCTATCCCAAAATCCCCGGTCCGATTGTGGTCGTCACTCTCTCGGCATTGGCGGTGTGGCTGTTCAATATTCCCATTGAGACGATAGAGAGCCGTTTTGGCGCTATCCCCTCCATGCTTCCCGTCCCGAGCGTCCCAGCGATAACGTTTGAGAAAATCCGCCTTTTATTCCCCGATGCGATGACGATTGCTCTTCTCGCCGCCATTGAATCGCTTCTCTCGGCAGTGGTTGCTGATGGGATGGCGGGGACGAAACACAAATCCAATACGGAGCTATGGGGGCAGGGGGTTGCGAATATCGCTTCTGCCGTTTTCGGAGGGCTTCCGGCTACCGGTGCCATCGCCCGCACAGCAACTAATATCAAAGCAGGAGCCGTATCCCCGATTTCAGGGATTATGCATGCCCTGTGGCTTTTTGGATTTATGCTGCTTCTCTCACCGCTGATCGTTAAAATTCCCCTTGCGGCACTGAGTGCTATTTTGATCGTGGTGGCATGGAACATGTCGGAGATCAAGCACATTCACTCGATCATGAAGGCCCCTCGCGCCGATCGTGCTGTTTTATTGGTTACTTTCGCCCTGACCGTATTGGTCGATTTGAACGTTGCGATACAAGCGGGGATTGCGTTGGCGTCGATCCTCTTTATCCACTCGATGATGAATGCCGTGGAGATCCGATCCTACGATGACGAGGATGAAGAGAACGACGACCCTGACGCTACCTCGAAAAAAGTGATCCCCAAAGGGGTCGAAGTGTATGAGATCAAGGGTCCCCTCTTTTTCGGGATTGCCGAAAAACTGGTCGATACTCTCTTACTGTTCGATCCGCCGCCAAAAGTGTTCATTTTACGGCTTCGGCATGTCCCGATGATCGACGCGGCGGGTCTGCATGCCCTGGAGACGCTGATGCATCAGTTGCACGTACAGCATTCGGTACTCATTCTCTCGGGAGTGAATAAAAACGTCCACAGCTATATCCGTAAAGCCGGATTGGACAAAGAGATAGGGGAATGGAATATTGTCGATCATATCGACAAGGCAATTGCACGTGCCAAAGAGTGCTGCTAACATACATTTTAGATTAGGAGATTAGATTAATGTCATGGCTTACTGCTGAACAACTTGGACTCACTCATGTGGATGCTGTCCATCGAAACATCGATTACGATTCATTGATCGAATACGCACTCGCGAATGAGGGGGTGAAACTTTCCCGCAGCGGAGCGATGATGGTTGACACGGGGATTTT
Source organism: Sulfuricurvum sp. (assembly GCA_036170115.1). Lineage (GTDB taxonomy): Bacteria > Campylobacterota > Campylobacteria > Campylobacterales > Sulfurimonadaceae > Sulfuricurvum. The sequence goes on along the minus strand of JAVHOQ010000048.1, from coordinate 10,377 downwards.
TACGGGACGAAGTCCCAAAGATAAATATTTTGTCGATCAGTTTCCTTCCAATGAATACATTGCATGGGGGGATGTAAACAAGCCTCTCTCAAAAATGGTATGGGACGATTTACTGGGGACGGTCAAAGCGCATCTAAGCGGTAAAAAACTCTTTATTAATGACGTGTATGCGGGTGCTAGTGAATCAAGTCGCCGTAATATTCGGTTTATTACCGAAATTGCATGGCAGTCACACTTTGTCAAAAATATGTTCATTGAACCCGATTTTGAAGATTTGATCGGATTTACACCCGATTTTACCTTTTACAGTGCCAGCCGTATCACGAATCCCCAATGGAAAGAACACGGTCTTAACAGCGACGTCTTCATTGTTTTCAATATCGAAGAGAAGATGGCGATTATCGGGGGGACATGGTACACGGGAGAGTTGAAAAAAGGGGTCTTCACCCTGATGAACTACTGGCTCCCGCTGGAAAACAAACTCTCGATGCATTGCAGTGCCAATATCGGCAAAGCCGGAGATACGGCGCTTTTTTTTGGTCTCAGCGGTACGGGTAAAACGACCCTCTCGACCGATCCTGAACGTGCCCTGATCGGAGACGACGAACACGGATGGGATGATCACGGGATTTTCAACTTCGAGGGGGGATGCTATGCCAAAGTGATCAATCTCGACCCCTCCAGCGAACCCGAAATCCACGCTGCCATCCGTGAGAATGCTATTTTAGAAAACGTTGTGGCGAATGAGCACGGACACGTCGATTTCAAAGACGACTCCAAAACCGAAAACACCCGCGTCTCGTATCCGATCCACCACATCGAGAATTTTCAAGAGGGGATGTGCGGCGGACACCCTAAAACGATCATTTTTCTCACCGCCGATGCGTTTGGGGTACTCCCTCCGGTGAGTATGCTCACCAAAGAGCAGGCGATGTACTATTTCCTCAGCGGCTATACCGCCAAAGTTGCCGGAACTGAGAGGGGGATCACCGAACCCGTTGCGACCTTTTCTGCCTGTTTCGGTGAAGCGTTTTTACCGTTGAGTCCTACAGTATATGCCGAGTTACTTGGACAGAAAATCGATCAGCACGGGGTCAAAGTCTATCTCGTCAATACCGGATGGAGTGGCGGAAGCTACGGAGTCGGCAAACGGATGAGTATCCAAAACACCCGCGCGTGCGTTAATGCAATATTGGACGGATCGATTTTGGAGAACGATTTTGATATCCTCCCAATTTTCGGACTTTTGATCCCGCGAACGCTTCACGGCGTCGATACGGAGGTGCTTAATCCGCGAAACGCATGGGAAGACAAAGAGGCCTACGATACAACAGCCCGTAAGCTCTCGGGAATGTTTATCGAGAATTTCAAACGCTACAATCGCGCTGGAAATCAATACGACTACGCCCATGCGGGACCGAAGGAAGAATAGAACTCAGACGATGGAAGAGGGCAAGTTTTTCGGCGCTTTTATCCTTAATTGTTTGTTGACGTTCATCCGCCCATAGACCACTTCGATATCCGAGGAGGATATGCTGAACGTTTTGGCCAAAAATCGAACCATATAATCGGTGGCACGTCCTGCTACCGGAGCTTCGGTGACGCTGATTTTGAGCTGATTGCCTTTGACTTTGCCGATAGCGTCACGTTTGGCACTGGGGGTTCCCAAGACATTCAAAACCAGAATCTCCCCTTCCCATTGGTAAAACATGTTGGTTAAATTTTTGGCTTTCATGGGATCGGTTCCTTATATAATACACTAGGTTTTAAACATGCATCAGCATTTAAACAAGCAATTCTATCACAAAGCTGTTTTCAAAAACGGTCTCACCCCCCAAGGACTGGGATGGCATTCGAAGGCGTCGCAGGAGGTTCGTTTCCACCAAATTCTCAGTCTTCTCCCTGACCCGCTCAATTCCGTTGTCGATGCGGGATGCGGTTACGGTGATTTTTGTCTCTATCTTCGCAAACACCGCAGTACTCCCATCGGCTATCTCGGATTGGACGCACTGAGTATCATGGTGCACGAAACGAAACGGCGCACCGGTGAAAAGGCCCTTCGATGCGATATTCTCGAAGACGATTTGCCGGAGGGGGAATATTACGTGTGCAGCGGTGCGCTCAATATTTTGACCAAAGAGCAATCGTTTCGATTTATCGAGCGGTGTTACGAGGCCTCCATTCGGGGAATCGTGTTTAACTTTTTAGAAGGGGAAAAGCATTCGAGAACCTATAACTATCTCACACTTTCTGACATCCAATGCTTAGGAGATCAACTCGGGGCACGGTGTGTTTTTCGACGCCACTATTACGAACAAGACTGTACGGTCGCGTTTTATAAATAAAGGCTCCACTATGATTTTAGGTGAATATCCCGATATATTCAATATCTTGACAATGACACTGGCCTTGATCGTCTTTTACATCGATTTTAAGAAGTGAGGTGTAAAATGGAGATGAACAATACTGCTTTGAAGGATACTTTCCGCTCAATGGGATATTTAAAACATTGGTATTTGCGTATCTTTTTATCTTTGAACCCTACAACCATGACGCTTACAGTGTTGATATCCATTATCGTGTTGTTTGGAATTTGGTCGGTTTCAAAAGAGTATTTTCTGGTTGCGGCTCAGCACCGATTTGAAATTAAAGTATTGGAAAATACCGATCGCATCCAAAAACGCTTATCTCAGTATGAAACCGTTTTACACAGCGGCGCGGCTTTTTATCAAGCGAGTAAGTATGTCAGCCGTGATGAGTGGAAGCACTTTATCGGTTCTCTGGAGTTATATCGTAATTACCCCGGGATTCAGGGGATTGGTTTGGTCAAAGTTGTCGCATCGAAAGAGACAGAAGATTTGACCCGACGGATGCGTGATGAAGGTTTCCCCTCGTTTTCGATCAAATCCGATAAACATGGAGAGATATACGCTACCGTACTTTACCTCGAACCGATGGACAAACGTAATTATGAAGCGATAGGATATGATGTTCTTTCAGAATCCAACCGGCGCAAAGCGGTCGAACAGGCCAGAGATACCGGACGTGCCGTTATAACGACGAAAATTCAGCTCCTGCAAGAGATAGACAAAGATAAGCAGCCCGGTATTTTAATGATGCTTCCGCTTTACAAAGCCGATGCCGCAATCACTACAACGCAACAGCGGCGCGAAGCGTTTATCGGTTTGGTGGACAGCGCTTTTCGTATGAACGATTTGATGCGACACATCGTTTCAAAAGATGCTACGCTTAATTTTGAAATCCATGACAGCAACAAAATCACGGATGAACATTTACTTTACCGTTCGTTTAACCCCTCCTTCTTTCATCCGAAATTTCATATCCGAAAAACAGTGACTCTGTACGGACAAACATGGTATCTGGATTTTTGGAGTACACCGGAGTTTGAAAACGAATACGATGATGGGTACCCTTTACTTTTTACCGCTATTGGGCTGATTCTCTATTTAGGGCTGCTATTTTTGATTTTGTATTTGGTTCAGGCGAAGAAAAGAGCAAACGAAAAAGAGCTTTTTTTCAAAAAATCGCAACGTGCAGCCGGCATAGGGAGCTACAGTCTCGATTTGCAGACCATGCAGTGGAAAAGTTCTGAGACCTTGGATGATCTTTTTGGGATTGATGCTAGCTATGATCGGAGCGTGCAAGGATGGATTGACCTGATACATCCGCAAGACAGAGAAGAGACACGTCGATATTTTACAGAAGAGGTAGTAGGCCAACGGCAAGCGTTTGATCACGAATACCGTATTGTCCGTCCAAACGATCAAGAGACTCGTTGGCTGCATGGTTTGGGGAAACTCCTATTCGATAATCATGGTGAGCTTGTTAAAATGGTTGGAACTATTCAGGATATTACGGAACGTAAACAGGCTGACGTCATCCTTCACCAATTACACCAAGCGGTTGAACAAAACCCAAACAGTATCGTCATCACCGATGTGAACGCAACGATTGAATACGTTAATAAAAAATTTACCGAGATTACCGGCTATGATAAACAAGAGGTGATCGGTAAAAATCCTAGGTTCCTAAAATCCAACCAAACACCGCCTTTAACCTATCGTTCCATGTGGGAACATTTAACAAGCGGAGAGGTTTGGCAGGGTGAATTGATGAATCGACGCAAAGACGGAAGCCTCTATGTGGAATCGGCTACCATTTCACCCGTCAGGCAACCCAATGGCATCATCACCCACTATGTTGCCACGAATGAGGACATTATCACAAAAAAACAAGATGAGGAGCATATCCACCGGCTGGCCCATTTTGATCAATTAACGGGTTTGCCTAACCGTCTTATGTTGAACGATCGTTTTGCATACGTCTTGAATCAGGCACAGCGTCTCAAGCAAAATTTTGCCGTCATGTTTTTGGATCTGGATTATTTTAAAAACGTGAATGATACGCTGGGACACTCTATCGGGGATAAACTGCTGATAGAAATCGCCCATCGGCTGAAGCAAAGTATCCGCGATGAAGATACCGTCGCCCGTTTGGGGGGAGATGAATTTATCCTCATTTTTCCGCGCACCGATACACCAACCGCCGTCGGTATTGCGAACAAACTGATCATGCAGATATCGATGCCTGTTTTTATCGCTGGGCATGATCTAAGCATTACGCCTTCCATAGGGATCGCTCTTTATCCTGATGATGGAAAAGAGTTCGAAACCTTACTCAAAAATGCGGATACCGCTATGTATCGGGTTAAAAATGAGAGTCGCAACGGTTATAGTTTTTTTACCGAAGAGATGCAAAAAAATCTTTCACGAAATTTGATGCTTGTCAATGCGCTTCGGCATGCGATTGAGAACCATCAGCTTGAAGTGTATTATCAACCGCAAATTGCGCTTGAAGATGGACGTATTGTTGGTGCAGAGGCTTTATTGCGCTGGATTCATCCGGAATTAGGGATGATTTCTCCCTCTGAGTTTATCCCTTTGGCGGAAAGCAGCGGTCAGATCACAGCGATCGGAGAGTGGGTGCTTAAAACGGCGATACAGCAGACTAAAGAGTGGATGGACAGCGGCTTTTCGAAGATGGTGATTGCCGTCAACCTCTCAGCCGTGCAATTCCGGCAGGTTAATCTGCCCGATATCGTGATAGACATTTTGGATGAGATTGAACTGCCGCATGAATGTTTGGAGCTTGAGCTTACCGAAGCGGTTACGATGTACGATCCGGTTGCCGCCATTTCGGTTATGGATACGCTCCATGGGGCGGGAATTCGTATGTCAATCGATGATTTTGGAACGGGATATTCATCGTTAAGCTATCTCAAGCAGTTCAAAATATACAAACTTAAAATCGATCAATCCTTTATTCGAGACATTGCAACCGATCCCGACGACCGCTCAATCGTCAGCGCCATCATCGATATGGCCAACAGCTTAGGACTTCGCACCATAGCCGAGGGAATAGAAACCACAGAACAGTTGGCTTTTTTACGCCTACGGGGATGCAATGAAATCCAAGGGTACTATTTCAGCAAACCATTACCTGCCGATCAATTTCAAACGTTACTGGAGCAGCATCCATGGAGATTGGATAACAGGTTGTGATCGCCTGTATAGATTTTGGTATACAATATTTATGTTAAAAACTTAACACAATTGGAGGGTATTTCTGTGTCTGAATCCACTACCATTACCGTCGATGGCAATGAAGCCGTCGCTTTGGTCGCCCATAAAATCAATGAAGTCATTGCCATTTATCCTATCACCCCCTCCTCTCCAATGGGGGAATTTAGTGATCTTTACAGTTCCAAAGGGCAAAAAAATATTTTCGGTGCCGTTCCTGAAGTATATGAGATGCAAAGCGAAGGGGGAGCCAGCGGTGCGGTTCACGGAGCGTTGCAGGCAGGCTCTCTCACCACCACTTTTACGGCATCGCAGGGGTTACTGCTCATGATCCCCAATATGTACAAGATTGCAGGGGAGCTTACCTCGACGGTCTTTCATGTAGCGGCACGCTCACTGGCGGCTCAGGGGCTCTCTATTTTCGGGGATCATCAAGACGTCATGGGGGTTCGTCAAACCGGTTTTGCACTCCTTTCATCCAATTCGGTTCAGGAAGCACATGATTTTGCTCTCATCTCCCAAGCGGCAACTCTCCACTCCCGTATCCCGTTCCTCCATTTTTTTGACGGCTTTCGAACGTCGCATGAAGTGAGCCGGATTGAGAAACTCTCCGATGACGTTCTGAAAAAAATGATCGATGTTGACTTGGTGGCAGCGCATCGTCGTAGGGGACTAAGCCCCGATCATCCTGTTCTTCGCGGGACAGCGCAGAACCCCGATGTCTATTTTCAGGGTCGTGAGAGTGTTAACCGATACTATCTGGCGTTACCTGAGATACTTCAAGGGGAGATGGATCGTTTTTCTGCACTTACGGGACGCTCCTATCATCTGTTCGATTACGTCGGTGCAGCGGATGCGCAGCGGGTCATTATTCTGATGGGCTCAGGTGCCGAAGCGGTGGAGGAGAGTGTCCATCATCTGATGGGGCAGGGAGAGAAAGTAGGGCTTATCAAAGTACGTTTAGCCTTGCCATTCGCATCCGGTGCATTTATTGCGGCTTTGCCGAAAAGTGTCCTTTCCGTTGCGGTGCTGGATCGTACCAAAGAGCCGGGAAGTTTAGGCGAGCCGCTTTATCATGATGTCCTAACCGCCTTGTTTGAAAACCAAGAATCGCTTCCATTTAAAATACCTCGTATTGTGGGAGGGCGGTACGGGCTATCCTCCAAAGAGCTCACTCCTGCTATGATCTTTGCAGTTTACAATGAACTCTCTAAACCCTCTCCGAAAAACCATTTTACCATCGGAATCGACGATGATGTTACCTTCACTTCATTGGACTATGACCACGATTTCATCCTCAAAAATCCTGATCAATTTCAAGCCGTATTTTATGGTTTGGGTTCCGACGGAACGGTGGGGGCGAATAAAAATACGATCAAAATCATCGGAACCGAAACGGAACATTACGCACAGGGGTATTTCGTTTACGATTCTAAAAAATCGGGTTCGATGACGATCTCTCATTTGCGCTTCGGAACCAAGCCAATCCACTCAAGCTATCTGATCCAAAAAGCCGATTTTGTCGGGGTGCATCAGGCGGTCTTTTTGGAAAAACTCGATCTTCTCGACATAGCCAAAGAGGGAGCTGTCTTTTTGCTCAACACGCCGTATCCCAAAGAGGAGGTGTGGAACCGTCTTCCCCGTGTGACCCAAGAGAGGATCATCGAGAAGAAGTTAAAATTTTATGCGATCGATGCCTATAAAGTGGCTCAAGCCTCCAACATGGGGCGGCGGATCAATACGGTGATGCAGACGTGCTTTTTTGCGATCAGTGGGATACTCAGCAAAGAGGAGGCGATGGCTAAGATCAAAGGCTCCATCCAAAAAACCTACGGCTCCAAAGGGGACGTGATCGTACAGATGAACTACACCGCTGTGGATACGACGTTGGAAAATCTCTACGAAATCGATGTCCCTGCACATTCTGACTCTCGGCTTGAACTTCAAGCGACCCTCAAAGGGGACATGAGCGCCTTTACCCATGAGGTAATCGGTAAAATGACTGCGTTTAAAGGGGATGAAATACGGGTATCGCAAATGCCCGATGACGGCACATGGCCGACGGGGACGACGCAGTATGAGAAGCGGAACATCGCTCAGGAAGTTCCAGCGTGGGACGCTGAGACCTGCATCCAATGTAACAAATGTGTTTCGGCGTGTCCCCACTCGGTGATCCGATCGAGTGTTTTTGACGCCTCGTTTTTGAAAAATGCGCCGGTAGGATTCAGTGCCAAAGGTGCAAAAGGGAAAAACTTCGGGGAGAATGAGGTGTTCACCATTTCGGTTTCTATCGAAGATTGTACGGGATGCGCCCTTTGCGTCGAAGTGTGCCCCGCCAAAAACAAATCCCAAACCAATCTTAAAGCTATCAATATGGTGCCGCAGCTTCCATTACGTGAAGCGGGGGTAGCGCAGTGGGATTTTTTCCTCTCCTTGCCGAAAATGGATCGATCAAAACTCGATCACAGCAACCTCAAAGAGTCGCAGTTTTTGGAGCCGCTGTTTGAATTCAGCGGGGCGTGCCCTGGGTGCGGGGAGACACCGTATGTGAAACTCGCTTCTCAGCTTTTCGGGGATCGGATGGTAATCGCCAATGCAACGGGATGCAGCTCCATCTACGGCGGTAATCTCCCGACGACCCCGTGGAAAAAGAATGATGAGGGGAGAGGCCCCGCATGGTCGAATTCGCTCTTTGAAGACAACGCCGAATTCGGGCTGGGATTCCGTCTCTCTATCGATGCGCAAAGCGATCGGGCACGGAGAGTGCTGGAAACGCTGAAACCGCATTTGGATACGGCACTCGTCGAAGAGATTCTCAGTGCCGAACAGCATGAAGAGTCACAGATCAATGCGCAACGAGAGAGAGTCGAAAAGCTCAAAGGTGCGTTGGAAATTTTAAAGAATGACGAAGCCAAAACACTTTTGGAACTTGCCGATTATCTCGTCAAAAAATCGGTTTGGATTATGGGGGGAGACGGCTGGGCGTATGACATCGGCTACGGCGGACTCGATCATGTCCTCGCCAGCGGTAAAAACGTCAACATCCTCGTCCTCGATACGCAGGTTTATTCCAACACAGGAGGGCAGCAGTCCAAAGCGACGATGACGGGTGCGGTGGCGAAATTCGCCGCAGGGGGGAAAGTAGGGGTACCTAAAGACCTCGCCGCCATGGCCATCGCGTATGAAAACGTCTATGTCGCCAAAGTCGCGATGGGGGCGAATGATACCGCGACGGTAAAAGCATTTGTCGAAGCGGAGCGGTATGACGGTCCTTCCATCATTATCGCTTATTCCCATTGCGTAGCGCACGGGTATGATCTGAAATACGGATTTGATCAGCAAAAGCGAGCCGTGGACAGCGGTCTATGGCCGATTTTCCGATTTAACCCCGATAAAATAAAAGTGGGGGAGAACCCGATGACCCTCGATTATAAGGGCCAAAAAATTGATGTCAAAGATTTTATGTATCGTGAAACACGATTTAAAATGGCTGAAAAAATGAATGCTACATCTGCTATAGCATATCTGGAAACGGCGGCGCATACGGCGCAATCACTCTACGCACGCTATCAAAATGTACAGGCGTATTATGAACCCAAAGCGGAGGAAGAGTAATGGATCTCACGACGACATGGTTAGGATTTGCCCTCAAAAATCCTCTGATTGCCAGTGCTTCACCACTCACAGCCTCTTTAGATCGGATCCAAAAGCTTGAAGACAACGGTATTGCCGCCGTCATTATGCACTCTTTGTTTGAAGAGGATATCAATCATGAAATCCATCAAATCGATCATTTTTTGCATATAAATAGCCATTCGAATGCCGAAGCAACGAGTTATCTTCCCAGCGAAGTCGATTTTAACAATCTCCAAGCCGATCACTATCTCGAAGAAATACGGCGCGTCAAACAGTCCGTTTCAATCCCCGTAATCGCAAGCTTGAACGGAGTATCGGCGGGAGGATGGATTAAATACGCGAAAAAGATCGAGCAAGCCGGCGCTGATGCGCTGGAACTCAATATCACTTATATCCCCACCGCAATCGATATGGAAGGAAGTATCGTTGAGAAAATGTATGTGGATACCGTTGCCATGCTCGCACAGGAGATATCGATACCGATCAATGTCAAAATGAATGCTTATTTTTCGAGTCCCGCCAATATGGCGAAACGGTTTGTGGAAGCAGGGGCAAAAGGGTTAACCTTGTTCGATAACCCCACGCGCGTGGAAGTCGATCTGGAGCTTCTGAACCCGTTGCAAAGAGCCAATATTACAACCTCCTACAATCTCAGCGAAACACTGCGATGGTGTGCCATTCTCTACGGTAAACTCTCTTGCTCACTGTGTGCCAACACGGGAATCCACAGCGGTGAAGATGTCCTTAAAGCGATTATGAGCGGAGCCGATGCGACGGCGTTGGCATCAGTGCTGTTAACCAAAGGGGAGGGGGAAATCAAGCAGATTTTGAGTGATATGGAAGAATGGATGGAGAAACACGAGTACGAATCGATTTCTCAGATGAAAGGGTCTATCTCATTGGCTCATACTGATAACCCATCAGCGTATGAGCGTAATTCCTACATGTATGCACTTCAGCATTACCGAGTATAAAGCTCCAATTTTTAAATATAATATATCTTAGGTTAACCAGATTTAAACTCTAGTATCTATTTCAATTCATCTTATTAGCCTTTAATTTACATTAATTATTCAATATTTACATATTAGAGCCTCTTTCAAATCTCCAAATCCATCCTCTAATTTAAGGCTATTGGAAG
>JAVHOQ010000047.1:0-3373 GCA_036170115.1 Sulfuricurvum sp. | reverse complement strand
CGGTTTCGCGTTGATTGATCTTAAGGGTAGATGCTGATTCAAACCGCCCCATCTGATCGACTAGCATCCCCTGTTCGTCTTTGATCCCTACCAGACCGTGTGCGATACTTAGCGTCGTCGTTTGATATGCCAACCGTGAGGGAAACGAAACCCGCTCCCCTGAGGCGATTAATGTGAAGGCTTGGTTGATAAACAACCGCATATCACTTTGATATTCCAGTTCCACATCAAAATCCATCACATAATCAGCTTCACAAGGGTTTTCTAACGCCTCATAGCAGATATAATCTATCCCCAATAAGGTCAACTCTTTGCCCAATAAAATCGAAAATCCTTCATCAGGGTATTTGACATTCATGGAATGACCCAAGGTATTTCTTAGGGTCTCATCTTTGAGCACGACGTGCAAAATGGGGCGTTCGATACTCATTAACGCACCCAATTCCTCATGAGTTAAGGCGCAATAGTGGGTGATTTTCGTGGCATTAAGTAGCATCAAGACCGTATCGTTAGAAAGGGTATTTCGATGGTGAAACCACCGGTATCCCATGGTCGTTTTCATAAGCAACGTTTTTCCATCACGCAACGCTTTTGCCGCCACTTCAAAGAGGGTGCGAAAACTCCCCGCATCATTAGCATACCGCTCTTTTCCGTGGTGGATCAGTTTCACAGGGATACCGCATTCGTGACAGGAGTTAAGAATCTGCTTTTCACGACGACCAAGGCTTGTGGTCTCCGCTTCACACGTAGGGCAGGGCTGTAGATATTTTAGTGCCGTATTTGCACGGATGTAGGGATAGTGGTCAAAAAAAGCATACTGACTACCGCAATGGGTACACTGGGTAAAAGGGTAATAATACCGTTTGGAGGAGGGGTCAAAAAGCTCTTTGTGACATACAGGACACAGCCCCAGTGCGATGGGATATTCTACGGTAAAATCGGGAATTGTTTCAGGCTCCCCACTCATCTCATAATGGTGTGCACGGCGCATAAAACACGAAGCAGGTAAGGTATTGGCGATCGTTTCCAAACATTCGTGAAGCTTCTCCTCCGTGCTATCAAACGCGCAAATAATTTTTGTCTTTTGTTGATGGACAACGGCTTTGAGTCCAAAAGAGCGAATAATGGAAATAAGATAATTTTTGATGGTGGGTTGAGAAAACGAAGTGATCAACTCCAATGCGAATGCCATAAGTGACCTTTGATAAAAAATTCTATGTTGACTTTTGTCATCCCGAACTCGATTCGGGATCCATCTCTTGCATTTTAAAAAGAGCTGGATTCCGTGTCGTGGCACGGAATGACGAGATAATTACGATTTAACTGTATCATCTTTAACGAATTTCGTACCACCAATGACAATTGCAATATCAGCTTCTTGCCAAAAAATGGTTCGCCATACTTGGTAATAGATATGAAAAACTACCCAACAGATAATCAACCACATCGTCACATGATGGGCAATACGAACATCCATCAACGTTCCGCCTGTAAGGGGAATCGTCCAATCCGTCACCAAATGAAGCATCCATGGCCACCATGCTCCAATAGAGCTAATACCCGATTCCAATCCGTGAACGTACATCTGAAGCCCCGTTAAAAGCATCCAAATGAGTAAGAGGTGAAAAATCGTAAAATAGACGGTATTAAAACTGTCCGCATGGGTCGAATCAAACGTTTTGGTACGATTAAGGGTCACAAGATTGACCAAGACCGCTTTAAACTCAGCGATATTTTGACCATTGGGAATCAACTTTTTGTACGGTTTTTCAAAACGGCTAAAAAAGTACAAATAGGCGATGATCACGGAGGTAACATCAAAAATAATGGCGATGATAAAGTGACCATAACGGTTCCACGCCATCACGTATTTGTCCACGGCTGGATCGGCTATGAAGCTTTGATAATAGGGATGACCGATGTAAAGCCCTGTTACGACGGCACCGACCATACAAATTGCATTCACCCAGTGGATGATCCGCATGGCAGGGGTCATCCGTTTGACTTGTTTGTAACTCATAACATTCTCTCCTTCTCCCGTATCCGAATGATACGGGAAGCTTTAGGGGGTTGTAGGGACATTTGTCCCTGCCATTTTATGGGCTTTGCCCAGAAAGTGTGTACCATTAGATTAAAGACGACACGAAGTATCTACTTTGTAAAGGGCAAGCTCTTTACCTTTGGTATCGACAACGTGAACCGCACACGCGATACACGGGTCAAAACTGTGGATGGTACGGATAATTTCTAAGGGTTGCTCGGGGTTGGCTACTTTGGTTCCGATCAAGCTTGCTTCGTATGCCCCTAAGCGATTTTTGTAATCACGGGGTGCGGCATTCCACGTTGAGGGGACGATGGCTTGGTAATTCGCCACTTTGCCGTTTTCAACACGAACCCAGTGACCTAACGCGCCACGGGGAGCTTCTGCCATACCACGCCCTTTGGCACTGACACTGACCGCATCAAAATCGAAGTGTGTCCATGTGCTTTTATCCCCTGAGAGGACATTTTTGGCGAGTTCATCGATCCACTCCACCATCACATCCGCCATCAACTCAGTCTCAACCGCACGTGCTGCAGTACGCCCAATGGTACTAAACAATACGGTGATGGGGAGATTTCCCCGTTTGAGGAAGTTGGTCACGTATTTGGTGATACGCTCATCTTTAGCTGCCACCCCAATAACCATACGTGCCAATGGTCCCACTTCAACACGGGTATCATTGTACAAAGGTGATTTGATCCAGCTGTATTTTTCTTTGGTTTTGAGATAGGCGTTGCCATCTGCTTTTTTTCTAATCCCGTATACTCAGGAATCGTTTGCCCCTCATACGGATGGAGTGGTTTGTCCCCTTTGTACCACGAATGGGTCACATCTTCCATGATTTTTGCCTCATCCAGAGGAATCACTTTGGAAATATCTCCCCCCATAACGACCCCTTTGGGGAAGAGAAGCGCAGAGCTATAAAAGCCCGTATCATCCAAACGGAAATCTCCATAACTCATATAATTAAGCAATCCTCCACCGGTTCCACCAACCCCTTTGCCCCCCATCAATTCACTAAAAGTTGCTTTAGAATCGGTCGCTTCTCCCGCATACATGGTTCCTGCCATGTAAACATCGGGTAAATAGGCTTGTTTGACAAATTTCGTTCCTGCCAAGAGGAGCGATTTAAATAACGCCAAACGTGCAGGGTTTTGAATGTCTTGGACACACGTTACCCCACCGACGACAATGGATTGTGGATGGGGGTTTTTACCGCCGAAAATGGCCTGCATTTTGGCTAAATCGCGTTGAATTTCCAACGCTTGTAAATAGTGTGCCACCCCGATGAGATTTTGCTCAGGGGTGAGTTTATAGTGAGGATTGCCC
>JAVHOQ010000046.1:0-16022 GCA_036170115.1 Sulfuricurvum sp. | reverse complement strand
CGAAATCTATGCTGATTTTTGAAATATTTGAGGTTTAGATTTGCAAGTGGCTCTCCAAACTTACAATCGGTACACTGAAGGGGGATAAACTCTTTTTCAATGGAAAGCCCCTCAATAAGCGCATGGGCGCGTTGAACCCATGCAATATGGGCTTTTTTGGCATTTCTAAGCTGAGTAAGTGTCTCTTCTTTGGTCATGGTATAAGTTTTCCTTTTCATTAAGCTGTATAATCATAGCACTTTTTTTAATAATACTCTATAGAGGTTATCGGGCAAACGCAATGGTACGACTTTCACGGATCACATTGACTTTGATTTCACCGGGAAATTGTACTTTTTGGGCAATCTCATCAGCAATTTCACGCGACAATAAGGCACTTTCATCATCATTAAGATTGAGGGCATTGACGATCACCCGAACTTCGCGTCCGGCATTGATGGCGTAGGCTTGTTTTACCCCATATTTGCTCATTGCAATCTCTTCGATTTCACTCACACGTCGGACAAAGTTTTCAAGAACCTCACGTCGCGCCCCCGGTCGTGCGGCAGAGAGGATATCGGCGGTACAGACACACGCACATTCAACGCTTTTGATCTCTTCTTGACCATGATGGGCGTAGATGGCGTTAATGACCACAGGATCTTCTCCCAAACGGCGGCACACCTCGACCCCAAGATCAACATGATTTTTACCGACACTTTCATGGGTGAGGGCTTTGCCAATGTCATGCAATAATCCCGCGCGTTTGGCTAATCGTACATCGCCTCCCATTTCGGCTGCCATAAGCCCCGCTAAATGGGCAACTTCGAGGGTGTGCGCAAGGGCATTTTGTCCGTAACTGGCACGGTAACGGAGTCGTCCCACCAAGCGTACCAATTCAGGATGCATCAGACCAAGACCCAAATCAAGGACGATCTCTTCCCCCTCACGGAGGATCGATTCTTCAAACTCATCGACTACTTTGTGGTAAATCTCTTCGATACGAGCGGGTTGAATACGTCCATCTTCGACAAGGAGTTGGATGGTTTTGACCGCAATGGCGCGACGATAGAGATTAAAGGAGCTAACGATAATGGTGTTAGGGGTCTCATCAATGATAATATCGACCCCTGTGACCATTTCAATGGCTTTGATATTGCGCCCCTCTTTGCCGATAATGCGTCCTTTGAGTTCATCGGTTTCCAAATGAATCATACTAATGAGCCGTTCAGCGGCAAATTCTCCCGCATAACGGGAGGTCGCTTGTCCCAAAATATAGTGCGCTTTACGTTTAAGTTGCTCTTTATTTTGGTTTTCTAGTTCACGGGTTAAGCGTCCCAATTCGATACGGGCATCATTACGGACGTGTTCGAGTAATAGTTCTTTTGCTTCGTTTTCGGAGAGGAAACAACGCCCCTCTAAAATACAACGCACCTCTTTGGTTTTTTGGTGGTACTCTTCTTTTAATTTCGCTAAGGTCTGTTCATTTCGTTCTACATTGAGACGCATCGCCTCTATCTCACTGCGTTGCAGATTGAGATTAGCCGATTCACTGAGACGAAAATTTTCAAAATCACTTTGTAACTGGATGAGATGCGCCTCTTGAACCGCGATGTCATGATCGGTTTGTTGGCGTATCACATCACATTTACGATGCGCTTCTCGCTCAAGATCACTGGCACGTGTTGTGGCACGGGTCAGTAAATTGTGTGCTTCGGATTCGATAACCCCTGCTTTTGCTTGGGCTTGAGCTTCATAATGACTGAGTCGAGAACGTACTATTTTTTTTGAAATTAAAAATCCGACTACCCCGCTTACGGTGGCTATGGTACTGCCTAGAAGCAGGTCGTTTAACATGAAAATCCTTTATGCTACGCACCCCATTGGGTGTGATTAGTACATCGCCTTGCACATCATAATCATCGCATAATGTTAAGTGGGTATAACAATGACAAGACTGTACAAAAATAATTAATGGTGTTGACTTCAGTGTGGAAAAAAAACGGTCGTACATACCTTTACCAAAACCTATTCGGCCTCTGGTTCCATCCACACCGACAACAGGGACAATAGCAATATCAATTAATTTTATATTTAGGTTAGAAATCCGTGGTTCGTAGATGCCAAAAGCTTTGCGTTCCAACGGTAACCTCAATGGTACCATCTTGAAACTGACACCCTCCATAAACGGTAAATATAATGATTTTTTCGGGCGTAACGCCAAGAGAGTGGGACGAATGTCCGCTTCAAAGCCAAAGGGCCAATACCCAAGGATCCGTTTCGCAGGGATAGAGGCTAAAAACGTGAGGAGATGTTTATTAAGACGTGCATCACGTCCGTATTTCCCTATTTTGGGAAGATTTTTGTGACGTTGTAGGCAATGGAGACGAAATTCATTTTTGGTCATCTGTAAACCTTTGTTGGTTATAATCGCGCTATTCTAGCCAATAAAGGTGGTTCATGCGTTTTGCTATAGTTGTGATCTCTTTTGTCTCTCTCCTTCTTTTTAATGGATGTGACAAAAATAATTCAGGAGAGCCTATGGTGGCTACTTCTATGTTTGCCCTTAAAGATACCCAAGGGAAGTCGTATCAAGTCAAAAAAGAGGGGAATAATTTTACCCTTGATGTGGGACAAGACAAAATCGTCCTTTTTGATGTTTTTGCTACGTGGTGTCCCCCTTGTCGTGCGGAAATTGTCCATTTGGGTCATTTACAGAGTAAATATGGGGAAAAAGTGATCGTTATGGGGATCAGCATTGATGAAGATGTCTCTGATGAGACCCTTGAAAATTTTAAAGTAAAATATGGAGCCAATTATCCCGTGACCAACAAAGGGGAGAATCAAAAATTGGCACAAGCGATTGCCTCTACGTTGGGAGTAGGGCAAGATTTTCCGATCCCTTTGATGATTTTGTATAAAAATGGTCAATATGTGACCCATTACACAGGAAGTACCCCTGAATCGGTCATTGATGCGGATATTGCCAAAGCGTTGGGACGATAAGTATGTTGAGTTTTTTAAAAAAAGGGCTACAAAAAACCATTGATGCGATTGGGGCTATTTTACCGGATAAAAAAGTGACCCTTACCAAAGAGGAGTTAGAAAACGTCTTGTTGGAATCGGATGTGGAGTACGCACTGGTTGACATTATTATGCGTGAGTTGTACACCAATGAGATCACCCGTGATCAGGTGCGGTCTAAACTCTTAGCAACGCTAAGTTTTGCCCAAAATACGTTACCAAAAAATCCCCATAAACCCACGGTCTCGTTGATCATTGGGGTCAATGGTGCGGGAAAAACGACGACCATCGCCAAATTAGCGCGCCATTATTTGGATCAAGGTGAACGCGTTATTTTGGGTGCTGGGGATACGTTTCGTGCTGCAGCTATCGAACAGCTCACCCGTTGGGCGGATAAATTGGAGATACCCATTGTCGCTTCACGACAAGGTCATGATCCCAGTGCGGTTGCGTACGATACCATTGAATCTGCCAAAGCGCGCGGATTTGAACAGGTGATTATTGACACAGCGGGACGGTTACATAACCAAACCAATTTGGGCAATGAACTCAAAAAAATCGTCCGCATCTGTGATAAAGCTCACAGTGGCGCACCGCATCGTAAAATTTTGATTTTGGATGGGACGCAGGGAAGTTCTGCGATTGCGCAGGCCAAAGCGTTTAATGAGATGGTGGGAATTGATGGAATTATTATTACCAAACTCGATGGGACAGCCAAGGGGGGATCGGTCTTTAGTATTGCCTACGCATTGCAATTGCCTATCTTGTATATTGGGGTTGGGGAACAACCGGAGCATCTCATTGCTTTTGATAAATACGCATTTGTTGAGGGCATTTTAGACGGAATATTTGGCGAGAGTAAATAACCCCATCCCTATTTTTTAATGAGAGAAGATAATGTTAGAGCGATTTAAAAAACGATTTTACCTTAAACCAGCCTTACGATTCCAGCTTATCGCAGCTCTTGTGGGATCGATCGTGTTAATGAGTATGTATCTTCTTAGTTCGGTTCATTCTCCTAAAGTGGTCTATATCCCCCAAGGATCGGTCTTTACCACGATTGAACATCTTCAAGATGAGGGGGTACGTGTCCATTTGATCGATGCGGTAATTCTTCACTTTTTGGGGCAACCACAGCAGGGATGGATTGATCTTAGAGAGAATAAATTTACCCGTATCGCTTTTTTGTACCGCCTAACCACCGCCAAAGCCACAACCGCGCAAGTGACCCTTATTCCAGGGGAAACGACTACCATTTTTTTGGATCAACTGGCCAAGCACCTCCTTTTGGATACCAAAAGATTGCACGTAATTTATGAAGAGCTTGAGCGTATTCCTGAGGGAGTATTGGTTCCTGATACGTACAGTATCCCCAAAAATAGCAATGAACAAGAGGTTCTTGCCTACCTTTTAGCCCGTTCCAAGGAGAAACACGAAAAGCTCTCGTGGGAACTGATGGGAGAGTACGATGAGGCTAAATGGTTACATATCGTAACACTTGCATCGGTGATTCAAAAAGAGGCGGCTTCTACTGAGGATATGCCCATGGTCAGTTCCGTCATTCAGAATCGATTGGCGAAAAAGATGCGATTACAAATGGATGGATCGCTTAATTACGGGGAATTTTCCCATCAAAAGGTGACATCGCAGCGGATTCGGAGCGATAAAACGACCTATAACACCTATAAGCACCGAGGTTTACCCGATTTTCCCGTCTGTACGGTAAGCAAAGCAGCACTGCTTGCCGCACTCCATCCCGCACAAACGAATTACCTCTATTTTGTACGGGGAAAAAATGGGGAGCATATTTATACAAGTTACTTTTCTACACACAAAGAAAACATACTAAATGCTACAAATTGAAACATTTTAAGGAATTTGGCTTTTTAAAAGGGGGATAAAATGGAAAACCCCCCTCCACTAGTGTTATCATACTTACCATAAATAAAAACAACAGGAGAACCTGATGGCAAAAATCATTTGGTCGGTAATTGATGAGGCTCCAGCACTAGCGACATATTCGCTTCTTCCCATTGTAAATGCGTTTACTCAAGCAGCAGGCGTTGAAGTAATCACCAGTGATATTTCACTTGCAGGTCGTGTCATTGCTACCTTCCCAGAGAGAATGACAGACGCGCAACGTATTGAGGATAATCTTGCCCAATTGGGTGTTGTTGCAACCCAAGCCGATGGCGTTATCATTAAACTTCCCAATATTTCCGCTTCTATTCCCCAGCTTAAAGCGTGTATTGAAGAGCTTCAATCTCAAGGCTACGATCTCCCTAATTACCCTGAAGAACCTCAAACAGATGAGGAAAAAGAGATTTTTTCCCGTTACGCAACGTGTCTTGGTTCTGCGGTTAATCCTGTTCTTCGTGAGGGAAATTCCGATCGTCGCGCAGCCATCGCCGTTAAAAATTTTGCGAAGAAAAACCCACACAAACTTCGTGCATGGGATGAGGGGTCACAAACCCGCGTTGCACACATGAACAGCGGCGATTTTTACGCCAATGAGCAATCTATCACTAAAAGTGGTGATGGTAAAGTGACCATTGCCCTTAATGGCAACACTCTCAAAGTAATCGATGCGGTTGATAGTGAAGTATTGGATGGTACGTTTATGTCCGCAAAAGCGTTGCGTGATTTTATTGCTGAATCCATTGCCCAAGCCAAAGAAAAAAATATCCTTTGGTCGATTCACCTCAAAGCAACGATGATGAAAGTCTCTGACCCGATTATGTTTGGTCATGCGGTGAGTGTTTTCTTCAAAGACGTTTTTGAAAAATACGGTGCAGATTTCAAAGCCATTGGGGTTAATCCCAATTTAGGTCTTGGCGATTTGTACAAAAAATTAGCCAAACTCCCCGCGGATAAAAAAGCAGAAATTGAAGCGGCTATTATGGCGGTTTACCCAACACAACCCTCAATGGCGATGGTTGATTCAGACAAAGGAATTACCAACCTTCACGCTTCCAATGACATTATCATTGATGCATCCCTACCGGTTGTGGTACGTGATGGTGGTAAAATGTGGAATCCAGCGGGAAAAGTAGAGCAATGTATCGTAACAATTCCGGATCGTTGTTACGCAACAATGTACTCTGAAATCATCGAAGATTGTAAAACAAACGGTCAATTTGATGTAACGACCATGGGTTCTGTTTCTAACGTAGGTCTTATGGCGCAAAAAGCCGAAGAGTACGGCTCACACCCAACCACGTTTGAACTCGCAGAAGAGGGTGTTGTGACCGTATCCGATGAGAGTGGCGTATTGATGACTTTCAATGTCGAAAAAGGGGACATCTGGCGTATGTCACGAGCAAAAGATATTCCGATCAAAGATTGGGTACGTCTTGCCGTTGAGCGTGCAGAGATCGAAAACGTTCCTGTGGTCTTCTGGTTGGATGAAAACCGTGCGCATGATGCAGAAATTATCAAAAAAGTAAACGCGTACCTTCCTGAATTTAACAAAAATGGGATTGAATACCATATTTTGGCACCAGAAATTGCGATGGCGTTCTCTCTTAAACGGGTACGTGCGGGTGAAAATACGATTTCTGCAACAGGTAACGTTTTGCGTGACTATTTGACGGATCTTTTCCCAATTTTGGAGCTTGGTACATCGGCTAAAATGCTCTCCATCGTTCCATTGCTTGCGGGTGGTGGATTGTTTGAGACAGGTGCGGGCGGATCAGCACCCAAACACGTTGAGCAATTTGTAAACGAGGGTCACCTTCGTTGGGATTCATTGGGTGAGTTCTTGGCACTGGCTGAAGCGATGCGTCATATCAATAAAACCAAAAATGATGTTCAATTGAGTGCATTGACGGCAGCGTTGGATGAAGCCAATGCTGCGTATTTGGATAATAATAAAGAACCATCCCGTAAAGCGGGGGAACCTGATAATAAAGCCAGTCATTTCTTCTTGGCGCAATACTGGGCAAAAGCATTAGCATCCCAAACCGTTGATGCTGAATTGGCTGAAAAATTTGCCACAGTAGCGCAAGCATTGGCTGAGAATGAAGCTAAAATCATGGAAGAGCTTCTCTCTGTCGAAGGAAAAGTACAAGATATTGGTGGTTATTTCCACCCAGATACGGCAAAAACGACCGCTGCAATGCGTCCAAGTGCAACACTAAATACCATTATCGCCTCTATTTAAGAGGGATAAGGGAGCGAGGAGTTATCCTCACGAGACGAAAAGGGTGTACAATCCTTTTCGTTGTGTCACTTTTTGAACGCTATACTTGCGGGTGTTTTTAGGGATAAAAATAGCTTTAAGTATAACGGCAAAAGGGCACCTATTTTAACGCTAGGAGTTTAATATGCCAAGAGGTAAACGCGTCGGAATCGTGGGTGCGGGGAACGTTGGTTCAACGATTGCTTATTCATTAGCCATGCTAGGGGCGTGTCACGAAATTATTTTACGTGATAATAAAATGGAGATCGCTAAGGGGAAAGCGTTGGATATGTCCCAAGCTGCAGCAGCGGTCAGAAGTCATACGGTGGTGAGCGTCGCGGAAAAAATGTCCGATTTAACCGATTGTGACATCGTCGTTATTACCGCAGGAAGCCCTCGTTTACCGGGGATGAGTCGCGATGATTTGCTCATGATTAATGCTAATATTACCCGTGATGTCATTGTCGGGATTGCCAAATATTCCCCCAATGCGATTGTGATTATGGTCTCCAATCCACTGGATGCGATGACGTATGTGGCACTTCGTGAGAGTGGATTTGCTCGAAATCGTATTATTGGGATGGCAGGGGTATTAGACAGCGCCCGTATGGCGGCATTTATTCAAGAAAAGCTCGGTTACGGTGGAGGGCAAATTCGTGCTTCGGTTATGGGAGGTCATGGGGATGACATGGTTCCCCTTCCTCGCTATTCTACCGTTGCTGGGGTTCCCCTTTCTGATTTACTCAGTGAAGCAGAAATTGAAGAGATCGTTCAACGCACGCGAAAGGGGGGGGCAGAAATCGTCGCCCTTCTTCAAACCGGATCGGCGTATTATGCTCCGGCAAAATCAACCGCCATTATGGTGGAAGCGATTTTAAAAGATACCAAGCAAATTCACCCCTGTGCGGTCTATTTGGATGGTGAATATGGTTACACCGATGTGGTCAGTGGAGTTCCTGTGATGTTGGGAGCCAATGGTGTCGAAAAAATCATTGAAGTAACACTCGATGAGCGGGAAAAAGCGATGTTCGCCTCTTCGTGCCAATCGGTTCAGGCATTGATTGACACCCTTAATGCTAATAATTTTTTTCAAGGAGTAGAATGATGGATTTTCGTGTAGAAAAAGATACGATGGGGGAGATTCGGGTTCCGAATAATACCTACTGGGGAGCGCAAACACAGCGTTCATTGGAAAACTTTCAAATCGGTGAAGAGAAAATGCCCTACGAAATCACCCGTGCATTTTCCCTTTTGAAAAAAGCGGTTGCCTTGGTGAACTGTGACCTTGGAATGCTCTCAAAAGAAAAAGCCGATGCTATCGCCCAAGCAGCCGATGAGATGTTGGCGGGAAAATTGGATGAGCATTATCCCCTTGTCGTTTGGCAAACGGGTTCAGGTACACAATCCAATATGAACAACAACGAAGTATTAGCAAGCCGAGCAACGGAAATTTTGGGTGGTGATTTTAGAACGCAAAAATTGGTTCATCCCAACGATGATGTTAATAAATCCCAAAGCTCGAACGATACGTATCCTACGGCGTTGCACGTTGCTGCGGTTATCGCGGTAGAAACACGTCTTCTCCCTGCTATTGCAAAATTACGGGCAACTTTGGATGCAAAAGCAACCGAATTTAATAGCATCGTGAAAATTGGACGTACTCACCTTCAAGACGCTACGCCATTGACACTGGGTCAAGAGATTAGCGGTTGGGTAGAGATGCTCAATAAATGTGAAAAAATGGCAAAAAACTCTTTGGATTCGGTGCGGGAACTTGCCCTTGGCGGTACTGCCGTGGGAACGGGATTGAACGCTCATCCTGAATTGGGAGAGCGTGTAGCGGCGAAATTGAGTGAGCTTACAGGACATCAGTTCATCACCGCTCCCAATAAATTTCACGCACTAACAAGTCATGATGCCCTTGTATTTGCCCACGGTGCCCTTAAAGCCCTTGCCGCGGATATGATGAAAATTGCCAATGATGTCCGTTGGTTGGCTTCAGGTCCTCGTTGTGGTATCGGCGAGATCACGATTCCTGAAAATGAACCGGGTTCTTCTATCATGCCGGGTAAAGTCAATCCTACCCAAAGTGAAGCGGTGACCATGGTTACGTGTCAAGTAATGGGGAATGATGCCACAATTGGGTTTGCAGCCAGTCAAGGGAATTTTGAACTTAATGTTTTCAAGCCTGTGATTGCCTATAACTTCTTGCAGTCGGTTCGTTTGTTAGCCGATTCCATGAACTCCTTTAATGACAATTGTGCGGTGGGCATTGAACCGGTACGGGATCAAATTGACCATTATCTTAACAATTCGTTGATGTTGGTCACCGCGCTTAATCCGTACATTGGGTATGAAAACGCGGCAAAAATTGCCAAAACTGCCCATAAAGAGAACTCCACCCTCAAAGAGACCGCGATCAAATTGGGTCTGTTAACCGCAGAAGAGTTCGACAAATACGTCATCCCTGAAGAGATGACAAGACCAATCGCGTAAACTTACAACAGGAGGAATGGATGAATATTCACGAATATCAAGCAAAAGAGTTATTCAAGAAATACAATGTACCGACATTGCGCGGTCACATCGTTTTTACACCCGATGAGGCGGTTAAAGCAGCCCAAGAATTGGGTGGAAATATTTGGGTGGTTAAAGCTCAAATTCATGCCGGTGGACGTGGTTTAGGAGGCGGGGTAAAACTAGCTCGTTCAACGACTGAAGTGCGTAGTATGGCGGCTGAAATCTTGGGTATGCAATTGGTGACGCACCAAACGGGCCCTGAGGGTAAACTGGTTCAAAAAGTCTACATCGAAGAGGGTGCGGATATTAAAAAAGAGTACTACTTGGGTCTGCTTTTGGATCGTGCCTTAGAGATGCCCATCATGATGGCATCTACTGAGGGGGGTATGGCGATTGAAGATGTTGCCCATAATACCCCTGAAAAAATTATCAAAGTAGCCATTGATCCGTTGACAGGTTTCCAATCGTTCCATGGTCGTAAATTGGCATTTGGTTTGGGTCTTGAAATGAGTGAAATCAATACCTTTATCAAATTTGCTTCGGCACTTTACCGTGTTTATATGGATCACGATGCTGAGATGATCGAGATCAATCCGTTGGTTAAAACGGGTGATGGCAAATTCTTGGCACTCGATGCAAAAATGGGTTTTGATAACAACGCCCTCTATCGTCAAGATCAAGTACGTGAAATGCGTGATTTGAGTGAAGAAGAGCCGACCGAAATCGAAGCCGATAAATACGGATTGAGTTACATCAAACTCGATGGAAATGTCGGTTGTATGGTCAATGGTGCAGGACTTGCGATGGGAACCATGGATACGATCAATTATGAGGGTGGAAAACCCGCAAACTTCCTTGATGTTGGGGGATCAGCCAGTGCAGAGACCGTAGCAAAAGGGTTTGATATTATCCTCAAAGACCCCAATGTTAAAGCAATTTTTGTCAATATCTTCGGGGGAATCGTCCGTTGTGACCGTGTTGCTAATGGTATCATTGAAGCAACGAAAATTACCAACGTAAACGTTCCGGTTATCGTACGTCTTGATGGGACGAATGCGATTGAAGCAGCAGAGATTCTTAAAAATGCGGGTATTGCCAATATCGTAGCCGCAACCGATCTTGCAGATGGCGCACGCAAAGCCGTTGCAGCCGCGAAAGGGGAGTAATTAATGTCTATTTTGGTGAATAAAGATACAAAAGTTATCGTTCAAGGGTTTACAGGTAAAGAAGGTACCTTCCATGCTGAACAATGTATGGCGTATGGAACTAAAATTGTCGGTGGTGTTACACCGGGTAAAGGGGGGCAAGAGCATCTTGGTCAACCCGTATTTAATACCGTTGCTGAAGCGGTCGCTTCGACGGGTGCTACGGTCTCTATGATCTTTGTTCCCCCCGCTTTTGTTTCGGATGCGGTTATGGAAGCTGCGGATGCGGGGATTGCTCTTGCGGTGATCATCACGGAGGGTGCGCCGGTTAAAGATATGATGTTTGCCAAAGCGTACGCCGTGAAAAAAGACATGATGACCATCGGGCCAAACTGTCCGGGAATCATTACCGCAGAAGAGTGTAAAATCGGAATTATGCCCGGATTCATTTTCAAAAAAGGGAATGTGGGGCTTATCTCCAAATCAGGAACCTTGACCTACGAATCAGCCAACCAAGTGGTCAAAGAGGGCTTTGGTATCACTACCGCCGTCGGTATCGGTGGAGATCCGATCATCGGATTGAGCTACAAGCAATTGTTACCAATGTTTGAAGCCGATCCTGAGACTCATGCCATCGTTATGATCGGTGAAATCGGTGGAGACTTGGAGATTCAAGCAGCTGCGTACATCAAAGAACATATCACTAAGCCCGTAGTTGCGTTCATTGCGGGTCAAACGGCTCCTGCGGGTAAACGTATGGGTCATGCGGGGGCAATTATTTCGGGCAGTGCAGGAACCGCCCAAGAAAAAATGGCTGCCTTGGAAGCGGCAGGGGTTCGTGTGGTCGTCTCTCCCGCAGATATTGGTAAAGCCCTTGCTGAAGTGATGAAAAAATAATGGTTACTGTCTTTGAGGTTGCGAACATTCGTTGCGGCGGGTGCGCCAATACGATTACCAAAGCTCTCAAAGAAGCGGGGTTTGAAGAAGTTAGTGTGGATACGACGTGTGAGCCTCGTAAAGTAACGGCGCAGATTGCAGATGAAGCCCAATTAATGCAATTTAAAGTGATATTAAGAAGCCTCGGTTATCCTTTGGTGGGTGAGGAAGAGGGTTCTTTGGAGAGTGCTACTTTAAAGTTAAAGAGCTTTGTTTCGTGTGCTGTTGGTAAATTTGCGAATGAAAAAACGTCAGATTAATTTCAAATTATGAGGAGAATAGATGTTTAAAACAATCAATCCTGGTGGTGTCCCTGTATGGGTGAACACGGGTAACTGTAAAGCGTGTGATATTTGTGTATCGGTGTGCCCATCGGGTGTATTGGGTATGCGTTACGATGCTACCTCTACGTTGGGTGCTATGATCTCTATTGATCACCCTGAAAGCTGTATCGGTTGTAACGAGTGTGAGCTTACATGCCCAGATTTTGCAATTTACGTTGCAGATAAAAAAGATTTTAAATTTGCAAAATTGACCGATGAGGCAAAAACGCGTCAAGCGGCAATTATTGCCAATAAGTTTATGTCTTTAGATCAAGCAGGAGTCAAATAATGGCAAGAGAAGTAATTTCTACAGGAAATGAGTTATCAGCACTGGGTGCTTTTGATGCTGGTTGTATGTTTTTTGGCGGATATCCGATTACTCCATCTTCCGAAGTAATGCATGAGATGTCCGATCTTCTTCCTACCGTTGGTGGAAAATTTATCCAAATGGAAGATGAAATTGCCGGTATTTCGGTAGCTTTGGGTGCTTCTATGGCGGGGACAAAGTCTATGACGGCAACCTCAGGTCCGGGGATCTCTTTGAAATCAGAGCAAATTGGTTTGGCGTTTATCGCAGAAGTTCCTCTCGTTATCGTTAACGTTATGCGTGGTGGTCCCTCAACAGGTCTTCCAACCCGTGTGTCTCAAGCTGACATCGGTCAAGCGCAATACCCAACGCACGGTGACTACGCTTCCATTACCTTATGTGCAGGATCACTTGAAGAGTGTTATACCCAAACGGTTCGCGGATTCAATTTGGCAGAAAAATACATGACTCCCGTATTTGTCCTTTTGGATGAAACCGTCGGTCATATGCACGGAAAAGCGGTTCTTCCTGATTTGGAAGAGATTCAAGCAAAAACCGTTAATCGTAAACGATTCGATGGTAAACCAGAAGATTATCGTCCTTACGATGTACCTATGAATGAAGCAGCGGTGTTAAACCCAATGTTTGAGGGGTATCGTTTCCATTTCACGGGTCTTCACCATGGTCCTACTGGATTCCCAACGGAAGATGCAGCACAATGCCAATTTAACATTGAGCGTCTTGTCGGAAAAATCAATACGGTTGCCCTTGAAAACGATGGATTGGACGATGAAGCGGATTATGAAGAGTTTATGCTTGATGATGCAGAAGTGTGTTTGATCGCGTATGGCTCAATCAGCCGTGGTGCCAAAGAAGCCGTTTCTAAATTACGTGCCGATGGGATCAAAGCGGGTCTTTTCCGTCCGATTACGATTTGGCCAAGTCCTGTCAAAAAGCTCAAAGAGATTGGTGCAAAATTTGATAAAATTTTTGTTACTGAGCTTAACATGGGTCAATACCTCAGAGAGATTGAGCGTGTAACGGGTCGTAGCGACTTTGCTACCCTTCACAAAGCAAACGGCCGTCCAATCGCACCACTTGAAATGGTAGCAAAAGTTAAGGAGATGTTCTAATGGCTTTCAATTACGATCAATATTTACGTGTCGATAAAATGCCAACCCTTTGGTGTTGGGGTTGTGGTGATGGTGTTATTCTTAAATCGGTTATTCGTGCTATCGATAAAATGGGTTGGGATATGGACAAAGTGTGTGTCGTATCGGGTATCGGTTGTTCCGGGCGTTTTAGTTCATACATCAACTGTAATACGGTACATACCACGCATGGTCGTACCATTGCGTACGCTACGGGTGTTAAATTAACCCGTCCCGATGCACACGTTATCGTAGTAGCGGGTGACGGTGACGGTTTGGCGATCGGTGGTAACCACACGATCCACGGTTGTCGTCGTAACATTGATTTGAATTTTATTCTTATCAATAACTTCATTTACGGTTTGACCAATTCTCAAATCTCTCCGACAACGCCGCAGGGTATGTGGTGTGTATCGGCACAAAACGGTAACATCGATCCAACCTTCGATGCGTGTAAATTGGCTATCGGTGCGGGTGCTTCATTCGTAGCGCGTGAAACCATGCTTGATCCAAAAAAATTGGAAAAAATCTTTGTTAAAGGATTCTCGCACAAAGGGTTTTCTTTCTTTGATATTATGTCGAACTGTCATATTAACTTTGGTCGTAAAAACAAAATGGCAAGTGCTATGGAAAACCTTGCATGGATTGACAGTATCACTACTTCATTGAAAAAATGGGAAGCATTGTCACCTGAAGAGCAAATGAATACCTTCCCAACGGGTGTATTACGAGAAGTAGAGCAAGCGGAATATTGTGAAATGTATGACATGGTCATTGCAGCAGCACAAGGCAAACGTGGCAAAATTACGCAAGACGATTTTGCGAAAAAAATCTAAGGAGAAACCATGAGACATACGATTCGATTTACAGGTGTCGGTGGACAAGGGGTACTTCTTGCCGGTGAGATTATGGCTGCGGCTAAAATCAAATTGGGCGGTCATGGGTTAAAAACAGCGACCTATACCTCACAAGTTCGTGGTGGAGCAACGGTTGTTGATATTACCCTTGATGACAATGAAATTTTTTATCCCTACGCTAATGAGGGCGAAATTGATTTCATGCTCTCGGTTGCCAATGTCAGTTACCAGCAGTTTAAAAGTGGGGTAAAACCAGGGGGAATCATCGTTATTGAGCCTAACTTGGTGCATCCAACAGAGGAAGATCGCCAAAAATGGATTATCGTTGAGATCCCCATTATTACGATTGCTAAAGAAGAGGTTGGAAACGTGATTACCCAATCGGTTATCGCTTTGGCGATTGCCAATACCTTTATGAAAGCATTGGATGATGAGTTGCTTCGTGGTGTGATGCTCTCCAAAGTACCTTCTAAAGTACACGATGTGAATAACAAAGCGTACGATTTGGGTAAAAAATACGCTCTTGAGGCGATGGCTTCGTAATTTTTCCGCTTCGGCGGAAATTTTCTCTTTCTTTAATCTACACCATTTTTTATAAAATACGGTTAATCAAACGATACGGTGTCGCGCTTCATGCGCAGTAAGATACGCTATCGTCATTTAAAAGGAGTTACTTATGTCACGATTTGAAGCGTTGTTTGAAGATGAGGGGGATATCTTTAATGGTACACCTCAATCCAAATATTGGGATATCGCCAAGCAAGTGAGTGAAGATTTGTATCACTATGATTTTGATGAGATTATGACCAAAATCGCCGTTATGGAAAAAATGTTGATGCAACAGTATGATGAAGAGGAGTTAAATCGTATTATTGATACGTATGCACTCATGAATCAGGCTGAAATTGATCTGCATAAAAAAAGTCTTTATATGGAATATGCAGGACGATTAATTTACAAACTTTCTGATTAATAGGGACATTTTTTCCTTTTGATCACCCCTCTTTGTGGGGAAAAAAATCTCTCTTCTCTCCCCATAGGTTTTCATTTTGTGCATTAGGATTAGAATATTGAAAATTTTTATGCTAAGATAAAGAAAATAGAACGTATGGATTGTAATGAAGAGAAGTATTCTTGAGCAATTAGTGACATTTCCTCGGATACCTATGTTTGCGCGTAAAAGTTTTCAAGATTACTTCGTACAAGCCGATCGGGTGATGTTGGTGTTGCTGGTACTTCACTGGATCGTTGCCACCTTTGTTACCTCTATTGCCTATCACACTTACTGGTATGGTTTTATCAGTGGTGGGATGATTACCCTTCCGCTCTTAGCCCTTTATCCCTCCTTCAAAGGGACGCAGACGATGCGTGCTTTGGTCGCGGTAGGCTTGATGCTCTTTTCAGTGGTATTTATTCAACAACATTTTGGGCGCATTGAGATGCACTTCCATATTTTTATCGCGATGGGAATTTTGACGTTGTATAAAGATGTGGTGCCTGTTTTTGTTGCAGCTGCAACGACGCTGATCCATCATCTTGTTTTTAATTACTGACCTTACGCACCCTTCAACTTCTGAAGCTCCAAATAAGCCATCCGATT
>JAVHOQ010000045.1:0-16119 GCA_036170115.1 Sulfuricurvum sp. | reverse complement strand
ATCAAATTTATACCACGCTTATCCCGAAAAAATTATTTACTGCGTAAGGTCAGATGTTAAATCTCAATCCCATAATGTTTGATTTTATACCCAATTTGGCGGGCGGTCATCCCCAATAACCGTGCGGCTTTGGTCTGTACCCCATTGGCATCCATTAAGGCTTGGACAATCGACTCTTTTTCGAGGTCTTGGAGACTTTTTTTGGTAATGGGGGTGGGAGCATGATGCTCTGCGTGAGAGGGTTGGGGATACAACGGTGGGGGCGTGGGGGCGCTTTGCATATAGAGCTTTTGGTAATTAAAAGGCAATACGTGACTGAGCATCTGCGGCTCAATCTCCCCATCGGGGCAGATGAGTACCATCCGTTCCATGGTGTTTTGGAGTTCACGAATGTTCCCCGGCCATGGATAATCCAACAATAATTCCATGGCGGGTTTGGAGAAATACATATCTTTACGGTGTTCTTTCATAAAACGGCGTAAATAGTGCTCGATCAGCAATTTGACATCTTCGTACCGTTCGCGAAGCGGGGGCAGGTTGATGGGAATCACATTCAGACGGTAAAAAAGATCCTCCCGAAACTCCCCTTTGCGTACCATATCCTCTAAATTTCGATTCGTAGCGGCAACCAATCGGACATTGGTCTTGATGGTCTTGTTTCCTCCGACCCGTTCAAACTCCTATTCTTGCAAGATACGTAACAGTTTCACTTGGAGTGAGGGGGTGATGTCACCGATTTCATCGAGAAACAGTGTCCCCCCATCGGCAAGTTCAAACCGCCCTTTGCGCATCTCTCGCGCATCGGTAAATGCCCCTTTTTCATGCCCGAAAAGTTCCGATTCGAGGAGGGTTTCACTGATAGCTGCGCAGTTGAGTTTGATAAAAGGGCCATTTTGACGACGGCTGAGATTATGCACCGCAGTGGCGATAAGCTCTTTTCCCGTCCCCGTCTCTCCCCGAATCAAGATGGTCGCATCGGTGGGGGCAACGGTATTGATGAGGCTAAACACGTGTTGCATTTTGGTACTACGTCCGATAATGTTTTCAAACTTGTACTCTTTTTGCATCTCCTCTTTGTAATACGTTTTGAGTTCGCTGATTGATTCTTTCTCTTGGACGATGGTTTGTTCCAATTTGAGTGATCCAACAAAAAGAGATCCTACGATGGTAAGCATTCGGACGATTTCATCGAAATTAAGGGGATTTTGTTTCCCGATATTGGCGGAAATAACTCCCATAATCTCCTCCCCTTGGAGCAAAGGAACCGCTACATAGGAGACCATTTGGGTGGAGATATTTCCCATTTTATTGAGATAATCGATGTTATTATGGATATTTTCGATGACGATGGGTTCGCGACTGGACGCTGCTAATCCCGTTGCCCCCTCCCCAAAACGGTACGTAGCTACTTTTTTTTGGTACGGTTCTAAATCGATGGAGATGAGCAATTCCAACTCATTGAGATCCTCTTTTTTCTTGAAAATGGCACACCGTTCGAGATACCCATTTTGTTTGAGACGACGCATCGACTTTTCGATGCTCTCATGAATATTGGTGGTACTGGTGAGAATCATAGCAATATCGTACAATACCGCAATTTCTTTGTACGCAAAGGTCAGAGGACAACTTCGGCATTCCTCTCTATTAGGAATATTGGCTTCAAACGTCATCATGAATCATCCCTTTGGTCTATAAGTATAGGTGTATTGTAATATAAAATAATCATAAGTGTAGAATGCTTTATGGGTAAAAAATAGGCAATTTATAGAACCATTTTTGCACTTAATAAGGAAAAATGACCTAAAAGGATGAAATATGACCATTACTGTCCATGGAACCCCTGTAGAACTTGAGGGCAAAGAGATTCGTATAGGCAAAGAAGCCCCTGCCGCGCGGGTAACGTGTTTGGATGGAACCCAAAACGTTATTGGGATGATTGCCCCCACTGCCCAGTTACTGATTGTTATCCCCTCGCTTAAAACCGAAGTGTGTTCGCTGGGAGCTAAAAAATTCCATGATCTTATTCAACCGTTCAAAAAACTCAAAACCATTATGATCACCACCGATGATGTCGCATTTGTGAGTGATTTTGTGGCACGCGAAGGGATCGCTGGAGTGGAAATGGTGATCGATACCAACCGTGATTTTGCTAAAAAATTTGGTCTGCTCATCCCTGAGGGGAAACTCAAAGATCGACTTGCCCGCGCGGTGGTGGTCATTGATCAAGAGGGGATTATCGCGTATAAAGAGATTGTTGCAGAAATCACCGATGAAGTGGATTATAACCTATGTATTCAAGCGGTGGATAAAGCATCTAATTTCAAGAAAAAAGGGCATGACCATGAAAACTGGATGGGCGTTTAACCCCTTTTGCCATGCGTGAAGCGACTATTCTCACCCCCAAAGGGGTTGCTTCGCGTACCACCTTTTTGGATTGGGAGACGCAACCGTCTTCGTTTAAACACTATCCCCATTTTTGTCACCGTATTGCTTTGGATAACCATCCAACATTAGAATGGATTGGGGAAATACGCACCCTTACGCATACGCAGAAGATTTTCAATAAACCCTACTACCGTCTAAATGTCCCTTCTGCTGGGAATCTTCACCCCATTGAACTGTACGTTCAGCTTCGTAATATTGCAGGTGTTTTGAGTGGTATCTATCATGTAGATCCCCTAGCCAATACCTTGGTCATGATTCAAGAGATTGCCTCAGAGGGGTTAGAACCGTACGTAGGATTAGACCACCGCTTTAAGGGCGTTCTCCTTTTTTTTACCCTCGTCCCTTTTCGCTCCGGTTGGAAATACGGTATGCGGGGAGGGCGGTATCTCTATTTGGATTTGGGGCATGCGGTGGGGGGACTGATGGGGGTGGCGCATCATTATGGGAAAGATTTTTATCCTGTAACTCCCCAAGAACCCTCTGCGCTGAATGGTCGGTTGGGGATGGGGAAGGAGGAGTATGTTGCAGCGGTATATGCCATTGGTACGCTTTCAGACAAAACGGTTCAACCGCTTGCTTCCCCTGTGATGCGGGTTTCTCCCTGTGACTACACCCTTGAGAATGAACCTCTCCACGCATGGGTAGCATCGCAAAAACTCTATACCTCTCTTCATCCTCATTATGGAAAATGGTGGACGAAGCAAAGCAATAGCACCCGACGAAGCTCGCGGGAGTTCTCGCCTAAAGCGTTTGGGGAAACGATACTCACGACCTTGCTCCAAATGCACTCCGATACCCTTGAGATCATCCCCATCGTCTTAGTGGCGCAGACACACCCCTGCGGCGTGTATCGCGCGGGTGTGTGTTGTGAGGAGGGGAATTTTACGGCGGAGATCGTCCATTTGCTTTTGGATCAACGGTTTATTGCCCGTGCCAATGTGGTGATTCTCCTCTTTGCCCAAAATTTCACCGCTCACGCCCATAGTGACGCGGGCGTGTTTGCCCATGAACTCTATTCTTTTGGGGAACATCATGGGATTGGGTGCAGTGGGATCGGGGCATTTTACGATGAATTGGCAGTACAATGGTCACCACGACCGTTGTTGTATGCCGTTGCACTGGGGGAAAAATAAGATGGATGCGATGGAAAAAGCCCACGAAATATTAGCCATTTACCGTTTTTACCAAATGGATGGAAACCTTTATGATCGTGAGAATAATGATACTTTGGATGAACTGTTTGATGCGGTGGTTCATGCGATCAACGAGGGTGGTGTTCTTAAGCTGCTGCTCCCGCGTGAGGAGTTTGTTCTCCCCTGTCGCGGACTCGTAAACCACGAGCGCGCATGGCTTCAACGGTTTGAACACCACGATACCCGCGCGTTTTTTTTGAGTGATATTTACGATTTTTTGAAACTCTTTACGGGACGGACGAAGCTGAGGGTTGGGTAACACGAATGCATTATGCAATGGTATCAAAAAGACGCCACTAAGGATACCCATGCTTCCCGATATTGTTGAAATTAAGCCCAATGTCTATTTTACCGGCGCATTTGATCCCAAGATTCGCATTTTTGACATCATCATGAAAACCGCCAATGGCAGTTCGTACAACAGCTATGTGGTACGGGGAAGTGAGGGGGTTGCGGTGATGGATACGGTCAAAAAAGAGTTTAGTGATGATTTTTTTGCCCGTCTTGAGCGGGTGTGTGACTATGCGGAGATTCGCTACATCGTCTTGCACCACCTTGAACCCGATCACTCAGGGGCATTAATCGCACTGATGCAACGCGCCCTCAATGCCCAATTGATCATCTCGGGTCGTGCGGTGATGATGCTCAAAGGGATTATCAAAACCGACATTCCCTATCGAATTGCCACGCCCGAAATGCGCCTCTCATTGGGAGATAAGACAATTGAGTTTATCATGACCCCTTTTCTCCACTGGCCCGATACGATGAGCAGTTATCTCCATGAAGATAAACTTCTCTTTAGTGGGGATGTCTTTGGGAGTCACTATTACGATGAACGCCTTTTTGATGATCGTGTGGGGGATTTTTCGTACGCGTTTCACTACTATTATGACCATATTATGCGTCCGTTTAAACAGTATGTCCTCCAAGCGTTGAAGCTTTATGCTCGATTTGACATTGACCTTATTGCCCCGTTGCATGGGCCATTATTACGCAGTAATCCCAAAAATTATATGGATAAATATGCACGATGGAGTTCAGAAGCACGGTTTCGTAAAAATGAGTTTAATACCAAAATGCTTTCGGTCTTCTACATCTCCAGTTATGACAATACCCACAAAATGGCGCAAATGATTACCCAAGGGGCGGATAGCGTAGAGGGGATACGAGCAAGTATGTACGATCTGGCTTCCCTTGATGAACCCAATATGATCACATTGCTAGAAGAGTCCGATGCGATACTCATTGGCTCCCCAACCATCAATGGCGATGCGGTAAAACCTGCATGGGATCTCCTCTCGTGTATGGCATTTTTAGAGCGAAGTGGGAAAATCGGTGCGACTTTTGGATCGTATGGATGGACGGGCGAAGCCCCTGAAATGTTGCACGAACGACTCAAAGGACTTAAATTTCGTCTCCCTCTCAAACCGCTTAAAGTCAAACTCATCCCCAGCGAGGAGGAGCTAGAGGCGTGTATGGCGTTTGGTCGGGAAGCGTCTGAAATTACGATGGGAAAAATGGTGGAGATGACGTTGTAGACCAAAAATTGCATTTGTCTTTGAAACGCTTCAAGGATAATGCAATGAGCGATCACGAAATACTTTATCACGAAATGGAAAGCTATCTCAAAAAATACGCCATTGATGAGGAAGCGCGCTACGTCATCGCCCCTCTAATCGCCCGAAAATCGCTGGAGATGAATCACCTCTACCAAGACTTAGGCTTTAAAAATCGTCTCCAGATGGGGGCGTACATGAAACGCCATTTTCCCCATTTGGCAGAACTCAAACCCAAAGAAAAATTGTGGAAAAAATTTCTCTATGATGCCATCGGTCGTGTCGCCCCCGCGTGTGCGACGTGTAATGACCAAGAACACTGCTTTACGTGCATTATCGCAGAGGCGAGTGCGTGAAGACCCCTTTTACTACACGAGAATTACGTACTTTAAGCGTGTAGTGAGTCTAAGACATATTCGTTTAGAAGACTCAACCCATTCACCCTTTATCACCCCCTAAGTGATTAATAGTGTCCCCGAAAATAACAATCATTCACACTGTGAGCGAAATGTGAATACAAAGTTAAAAAAATCCCCCTAATTATCTAAAAAATCGCTCTTAAAGGAATTTTTTAGATAAATTTTGACTTAAATGAGCCAAATCTCCCTGTTTCTCCTAAAAGTTATTCACATCTCCTTTTTTTAAAGCATGGTAATCGGGCAGTAACCTGCTGGTAACACCGTTGAAATTCAGCACCTTTATGATTGCCTATCTAAAACCTTTTAAGGGCATCCGTTATGATCAATGTTGAATCACTACTCAAAAGAGAACACCCTGCATTATTTAAATTTCCTGAAATCATCTCTAAAGCGGTGGTGGGATTAAGTCGTCTCTTAATCCATGAACAAGCGATCAATGGTTTCATGCAATCCAACCCTTCCACCATGGGATTAGAATTTATTGATGTGGCATTAAAACATCTCAATGTTTCGTATAAAGTGACCCACAGTGAGATTGAGAATATCCCTGCATTGGGGAAAGTGATTATTGTCGCGAACCATCCCTTGGGTGCGTTGGATGCATTGACGCTGATTCAAATGGTGTGCAGTGTCCGAACCGATAAAAAAGTGAAAATTGTTGCCAACAAGATGTTGGGTTCGATCCCTCAGCTCAAAGAGTTTTTGATCGGGGTAGACAATATGAACGAAAAAGTCTCCAAACACGCCCTTCGTCAGATTGATGAAGCACTCCAAGCCGAAGAGGTGGTCATCTTCTTCCCCAGTGGAGAGGTCTCCCGCGCAAGCTTTTTGGGACTCAAAGAAGGTGCATGGAAAAGTGGTTTTGTCAAATTTGCCAAACGCAATGCAACCCCCATTTTGCCCGTCTATATCAAAGCCCGTAATAGCCCGTTGTTTTATATGGCTTCGTGGATCTATAAACCCTTGGGGACACTGTTGCTGAGTCATGAAATGTTTGCGGCTAAAAATCGTTCGTTTGAATTTAAGCTTGGGGAGATCATCCCCTCTAAAGTGATGACCGATTCGCCCATGGGGGAAAAACACCATGCACGGCAGTTTAGAAAACATCTTTTACGCCTTGCCAAGGGAAAAAAAGGGTTTTATCCTACCGAACGCTCCATCGCTCACCCCATGCCACGGCAAGAGATTCGTCAGGAACTTAAGCTGGCGCAGCGACTGGGGACGACAACGGACAATAAGCATATCTATTTGATTGAACACGATGATGCTCCTACATTGATGAATGAAATCGGACGATTGCGGGAATATTCGTTTCGTAAAGTGGGTGAGGGGAGTGGTCAGTCGCGTGACCTTGATGGGTATGACCGTTATTATCACCATCTTGTTTTGTGGGATGAAGATCAGCTTGAAGTGGTGGGTGCGTACCGTATTGGCGAGTGTGATTGGATCCTTTCGTGGTTGGGACGTGAGGGGTTGTATCTCAGTACGTTGTGCGATATGGATGAAGCAGCCGATCCCATTTTGGAAAACGCGATCGAATTGGGACGGAGTTTTGTCCAGCCAAAATATTGGGGGAGCCGTGCGCTTGATTACCTGTGGCAGGGGATTGGAGCCTACTTAAGTCACAATCCCCATATCCATTACATGATTGGGCCGGTGAGTTTGTCGGGGAGTTTTCCTAAAAATGCCCAAGATATTTTGGTCTATTTTTATGCGCACTATTTTGGAAGTGAGAATCCCATTATGAAAGCCAAATCGCCTTACCGTCTCTCGGACTTTGTCCAAAGTGAATTTGCTACTTTTTTTAAAGGGGATGACTATGCAGAAGATTTCAAACGGCTCAAAAATTACCTCAAAGCGTTTGATCTTAATGTCCCTACGTTGTACAAGCAATACACCGAATTGTGTGAAGAGGGGGGGGTGACCTTTATGGATTTTGGGATTGATGTCGATTTTAACCACTGTATCGATGGATACATTGTGGTGGATATCCGAAAAATCAAAGAGGAAAAACGGCAACGATACATCAGAGAATCGAACTGATTTGCATCGATTCAAAACACGTTGTGACAAAATCTTCTTGAGAGACGATATGGTACGACGTTTTAGCGTAATCAAATTCTAGGGCATGAGCGTGGAGCAATAATCGTGTTGCGCCACTTTTTTGGAGTCGCTCGTCCAAAGACAATTCTTTTTCCAAAAAGCGTGCGACATCCACCTCCTCTTGACCATAGATAGGATCACCTACGATGGGATGTTTCACGTGAAACAAGTGAACCCGAATTTGATGGGTTCTTCCCGTCAGGGGTGAGGCTTCGACAAGGGTCATGTCATGCTCAGGAAAATAGCGTAAAGGTGTAATAAACGTGCGGGAATCTTTCCCCTCAGGATGCACTTTGACCACCATTCGCACCAATGTGCTTGGGTCTTCTCGTCGCAATAACGGTTCGTGAATGTCCATGGGGTGTTCCAAATTACCGTGTACCATTGCCCAATACCGCTTAGTAATGTGGCGATCTTCAAACAACATCTTCAAAATACGTTCACTTTTTTTATGGCGTGATGCCAATACCAATCCACTGGTCTCTTGGTCGATTCGATGGACGACATTGGCATTATGACCAAAACGGTGTTTGATCTCGTCATTGAGCGAATAGGCAGTACGACGGCTTTGGGGATGGACAAGGACACCACTGGGTTTATCATAGACGGCAAAATCTGGGGTGACAAAGGTAGCAGAAAGCCCCATAGAGAGAGGTTCAAAACAGATGAAATCAAAATCCCCTTCGATAAATCCCATCTGATTGCTCATGACCACTCCCCCTTGAGAGAGCCGCCCTTTTGCTACAAGACGTTGTGCCTCAGGTTGTGAAAGTCCAAGCTCACGTATCAAAAAGAGTACCGCTTTTTGGCGGGTAGGAGCGTGGAGTTTTTTGGTGACGAAGGGCAATTTAATTCCTTTTTATGGGGGGGTTAGATAGACTATATTTATATAACAAGATGCGCATTTTAGCATACTAAAGGAGCAGATATGGTAGATCGTTATGCCAGAGAAGAGATGAAATCCAAGTGGAGTATCCAAGCCAAATATCAAGCGTGGCTTGATGTGGAAAAAGCGGTTGTCGTTGCGTGGAACAAATTGGGTTTGATCCCCGATGAGGATGCGCAAAAAATTGTCGATAATGCAGGTTTTAGTGTGGAACGTATCGATGAGATTGAAGCGATTACCCGTCACGATTTGATCGCGTTTACCACTTCAGTGTCCGAAACCTTGGGCGAAGAGAGTCGCTGGTTTCATTATGGTATGACCAGCTCCGATACGGTCGATACCGCGGTTGCGTTGCAAATGCGGGATTCATTAGCACTCATCATGGATGATGTCAAAATGGTAATGGAGTCGATCAAAGTTCGGGCGATGGAACACAAAATGACGTTGATGGTAGGACGCTCCCACGGTATTCATGGTGAGCCTATTACGTTTGGTTTGGTGTTGGCTGTGTGGTACGATGAGATGGCGCGTCATTTGGAAAACTTGAAACAAACGATGGACGTTATCTGTGTGGGTCAAGTATCCGGAGCAATGGGGAATTTCGCACACGCTCCACTAGAACTCGAAGAATACACGTGTGAAGCGTTGGGTCTTACATCCGCGCCCGCATCGAATCAAGTGATTCAACGGGATCGTTATGCCCGTTTGGCATCGGCATTGGCATTGATGGCTAGCTCCATCGAAAAATTCGCCGTTCAAGTGCGTCATTGGCAACGTACGGAAGTGTATGAGTGTGAAGAATTTTTTGCCAAAGGGCAAAAAGGATCTTCCGCCATGCCCCATAAACGTAATCCGATTTTGACGGAGAATATCACTGGACTTGCCCGTATGGTACGATCGTACGTTATCCCAGCGATGGAAAACGTCGCATTGTGGCATGAACGGGATATTTCCCACAGCTCGACGGAACGTTTTTGGCTCCCTGATAGCTTTATCACCTCTGATTTTATGCTGCACCGTTTTAACAGCGTTATTGCCAACCTCGTGGTCTATCCTGAAAACATGATGCGTAACCTCAATCTCACAGGGGGATTGGTTTTCTCTCAACGCGTTTTACTCGAATTGCCGCTTAAAGGGGTGAGCCGTGAAGATGCGTACCGTATTGTCCAACGCAACGCGATGAAAGTATGGGAAGGGTTACAACAAGGAAACCGTGCGGTCAATGACAAAGGGGAGAGCTTGTATCTCCAATATTTGTTAGCCGATGATGAACTGCGTACGTCGTTGAGCGAAGAGGCGATTCGTGAATGTTTTAATTTTGATTATTACACCAAAAATGTGGATCGCATTTATGCGCGTGTTTTTAAGGAAAATGTATGATTAGTGTTTTTAAACGTAGCGGTCGTCGTGAACCACTGGACATTACTAAAATCCAAAAATATACCTCTGCTGCGGTAGCAGGGTTAGAGAACGTCTCCCAGAGTGAATTGGAAGTGGATGCTCAAATCCAATTTCGGGATGGGATCACCAGTAATGAGATTCAACAAACGTTGATTAAAACCGCAGTCGATAAGATCGATATTGATGCTCCGAATTGGACGTTTGTGGCAGCGCGATTGTTTTTATATGATGTGTACCATCGCGTGAATGGCTTTACGGGGTATGGTCACTTAGGGGAATATTTTGTCCGAGGGGAAGAAGAGGGGCGTATTTTATTGGGTCTCAAAGAGAAATATGATCTCGATGATCTCAATGATTACCTCAAACCTCAACGGGATTTACAATTTAATTACCTTGGAGTCAAAACCCTCTATGACCGTTATCTGATCAAAGACCGTAATGGAAACCCCATCGAATTACCGCAGCATATGTTTATGGCGGTGGCGATGTTTTTGGCACAGCGTGAAGAGGATGCGCAAGGGTGGGCAAAAAAATTCTACGACATGATCTCAAAATTTGAAGTGATGATGGCAACGCCGACGTTGTCCAATGCGCGTACGACCCGTCATCAACTTAGCTCGTGTTACATTGGCTCCTCACCCGATAATATCGAAGGAATTTTTGA
Source organism: Sulfuricurvum sp. (assembly GCA_036170115.1). Classification (GTDB taxonomy): domain Bacteria; phylum Campylobacterota; class Campylobacteria; order Campylobacterales; family Sulfurimonadaceae; genus Sulfuricurvum. The sequence goes on along the minus strand of JAVHOQ010000045.1, from coordinate 5,452 downwards.
TGCGTACAAAGAGATGGCATTGCTGTCCAAATTTGGGGGCGGTATCGGTTGGGATTGGACGCAAGTGCGTGCCATGGGATCGTTTATCGATGGTCACAAGAACGCCGCAGGGGGAACCGTCCCGTTTTTGAAAATCACCAACGATATTGCCATTGCTGTCGATCAGCTGGGTACTCGTAAGGGGGCAATCGCAGTCTATCTCGAACCGTGGCACATGGATGTCAAAGACTTTCTTGACATCAAGAAAAACTCAGGGGAAGAGCGACGACGGGCGCACGATCTTTTCCCCGCGTTGTGGATTAATGATATGTTTATGAAACGGGTTCTTGAAGATGGAATTTGGACAATGTTTGATCCCTATGATGTCAAAGAACTCAGCCAACTGCACGGTGATGCGTTTGAAAAACGGTATGTCCAACTCGAACATGATCATAGTATCATCAAAGAACACACCAAAGCCAAAGATTTATGGAAAAAAATTCTTACCAGTTATTTTGAATCAGGCAGTCCGTTTTTGTGTTTCAAAGACAGTGCCAACCGTGCCAACCCCAATGACCATTATGGGGTGATTCGCAGTTCCAATCTTTGTACCGAAATTTTCCAAAATACCCAACCCAACCACTACCTGATCAAAATTATGTTTGATGATGGCTCGTTTGTCACCTACGAAGAGGATGCCATCGTCCGCGTCGATAGCGGTATCGAAAAAACGGCGAATAAAATCACCGCATTGGATACCTTGGGTGGAAAAATGATCTACATCGTCGAAAAAGAAAAAGTCGATGGGGCAACGGCTGTGTGTAATTTGGCTTCGGTCAATCTCTCCCGTGTCCATACCCAAGCCGACATTGATCGTATCGTCCCCATTGCAATTCGGGCGTTGGACAATGTCATTGATCTCAATTTCTATCCTCTCGAAAAGGTCAAACGCACCAATATGCACAGTCGTGCGATTGGTCTTGGGGTGATGGGGGAAGCCCAAATGTTAGCCGAACAAAAGATTTTGTGGGGAACCCAAGCGCATTTTGATAAGATCGATGAAGTGATGGAAGCCATCAGTTACAACGCGATCAAAGCCTCCAGTGATTTAGCGGTGGAAAAAGGGTCGTATGCCCAGTATGCAGGCTCTAAATGGAGTCGTGGAATCCTTCCGATGGATCATGCGACTGCCGAAGTACAAAAACTTGTCGATCGCGGGGGATTGTTCGCTTCGCTCTACGATTGGGACGCGCTACGCGCTACCATCAAACATCAAGGGATGCGCAATGGGTATCTCATGGCAATTGCCCCGACCAGTTCCATCTCGATTTTGACCGGAACGACCCAAACCATTGAACCCATCTATAAGCGTAAATGGTTTGAAGAGAATCTCTCCGGACTCATCCCCGTGGTCGCCCCCAAACTCTCTCCCGAGACGTGGGGCTATTATACCCCTGCATACGATTTGGATCAGACGATTTTGGTCAAAGCCGCTGCCATTCGTCAAAAATGGATCGACCAAGGGCAAAGTCTCAATATCTTTATTACGTTGGACAAAGCCAGTGGAAAATACCTCAACGATATTTATATGTTGGCATGGAAATTGGGACTGAAATCGACTTATTATCTCCGTTCCCAATCACCCGAACAAAAACACGATACCGCAGACCGTTCCATGGAGTGTGAAGGGTGTCAGTGAAGCCCTTAACGCTTCAGTCCCTCAACCACCTTATGGATCGTATCGATGATGCCCGTGATGGGCAGATTCGTTCCCTCCGTTCCCTCTCTCCGACCACTATCGAAATCGCTTTTTCGGTGCAAGATGTTGCACGTGATTATGATTGGATTGAGATAGTGTTTCAGGTTAATGGGGTTACCGATGCTAAATTGGTGAGTGATGCGGTGTTGTCCTCTTTGGATATGTCAGAGGGGATAACACTGGAACTGAATTCAGGGAGATGCGCACTTGCCATTGGCACGTATCGTGGACGCGCGCATGAAGCCCCTTTGTACATTCTTGGAACGACGTTAGGATACGATGAACGCCCTTTTGGTGGCTAAAAACCCTCTCTAAGCATAAAAATTGCATTTATTAGGATACTTCACTCCAAGGATTATCCTATGGTCAGTCGCGCAAAAATCAAAGAACTCATGAACGAGAGCGCTTGCTCTCACTCCAAAGACAAAAAACCCGGTGAAGGGTGTGATAAACCCAAACCCGGACTTGCTGCGGGGGGATGCGCTTTTGATGGGGCGCAAATCTCCCTTTTTCCCTACGCCGATGCGGTACATCTCGTCCATGGACCTCAGACGTGTTTGGGTGCTTCGTGGGAGAGTCGTGAGACCAAAACATCGTACCAAGGTCGTGACCATACCCAAATGGGATTTACCACAGGGATTCATACCAACGATGTCATCTTTGGGGGGATAAACGGTTGGGAGAATCGATCGATTACATCATGGAACACTACCACCCCGAAGCAATTTTTGTTTATTCCACCTGTGTGACCGCCTTGATGGGGGATGACATCGATATGACGTGTAAATTAGGAAGTGAAAAACATGGCGTGCCTGTCGTCCCTGTCCATGCGGCAGGTTTTGTGGGGAGTAAAAATTTGGGGTCACGACTCTCAGGGGAAGCGGTATTAGAGCATCTCATTGGTACCAAAGAGCCTGAAGTTACAACCCCCTACGATATTAATCTCATCGGGGATTACAACGTAACAGGGGATATGTGGCAATATCTCCCTATTTTTGAAAAAATCGGTATTCGCATTCTTAGTTCTATGAGTGGGGATGGACGTGTGGGGGATATCCGATGCGCCCATCGTGCCAAACTTAACGTCATTGTCTGTGCAAAATCGCTCATTACCCTCACCCGCAAAATGGAAGAACGGTATGGGATTCCATGGATCTCGGTCTCTTTTTACGGTAAACGCGATACCACCTCTGCGATTCGTGAAATTGTCCATGCGCTGGGGGATACTGAGCTTATTGCCCGTGCAGAAGCGGTCATTGCCCACGAAGAATTGGCATTGGAAGCCAAACTTTCCCCCTATAAAGCGTTGTTCTCTGGGAAAAAAGCGGTACTCAACACCGGGGGCAATAAAGCGTGGTCGATTGCTTCAGGACTGCAAGACTTAGGGATTGAAGTGGTTGCCACCAGTGTGGCAAAATCGACCCAAGATGACATTGATAAAGCCAAAGCGTATTTGGGAGAAAAGGGGGTGCTGATGAAAAAACCCGCCTCCGAACAGGGCAAAATTATTGACGCTACGGGGGCGCATATCCTCCTTGCGGGGGGGCGAAGTCTCTATACCGCGATTAAGAAAAAAATTGCTTTTATTGATGTTAATCAGGAGAAAAAAACCAGCTACGGCGGGTATAACGGATTGCTCAATTTGGCAGAAGATTTGAAATACGCATTCCGTAACCCCGTGTTTGCCAATGTGGGAAAACCAGCACCGTGGGAGAACTAAAGCGAACTATTGCGTAAGCGGAGCCTTCTTAAAAGCTCCACCCCAATTGCGCTAAGAATTTGGTACGGTAAGGGTTTTCGCTGGTCACTTGATTGCCCCCTACCAAACGGGCGACTTGGGCTTTGGCAAAGAATCCTTGGTAGGAAGCGTAATACCCCATCCCTACATCTTGGAGGGTATGACCTTGGAAGGTGGTCACATTGGTACTATCTGCCATCCGTACGGTTCCTATATCGTGAAACAGCCCCACTTTGTGGTTTATGACCCCTATGGTCGGGAGGGCTTGGAAAAGTTCGGTGTTAAGCATGATCCCATCTTCGGCGCTGAGTTCTGAGGTGGGGTAGACTTTAATCCCATTGGAACCTCCAAGGATGAAGTCTTCGGTTCCATCAAGGTTTTTATGTCCCAATGCTTTTTGGAAGAGGAGGTTAGCGCTTAAGGAGGTGACTTGGGTAAAAGCAACACTTCCCCCTACATATCCACTGATTTTATTATAGCGTCCTTGGGTATTGGCTCCTGCTGCATCGGTAGCTTGGGAGGTAGTGTCTTTAAACGTTAAGTTCCCTGAGGTGAGGCTCAGGGTCTCATTGGTTTTGGTGGGTAATCCTAAGAATGTCATCTCTTTGGTATGGTTTACCCCAAGGGTGAAAACTTTGGCACTCTTATCACTGCTTAGGGTACCGTTTTGGTGATCTTGTAGGGCTTTAAGGGCAAAGCCAGAGGTGAGTTCTAGGCTCTCTTGTCGGGTACGAAGGAGCGGATAGGTAAGACCCGCTTGAAGCGTTCGTGCGGTACCGTAGGCATCGAGTGACGCGTAACGATCGGTGAGGGCGTAATGCGTATTAGCGTAACTTAGTTCTCCCCGTAATCCATTCGACATTAAGGGGATGCTGTAAGCTGCACGACCATATTTAAGATCCGATCCATTACTGATCATCCCCAAGAGACTGAGTTTATCCCCATTACCTGTGGGAGAGTTAAGGTTGAGGCCTCCCATCAGACGGTTACTTCCCGTATAACGGCTTCCGTAGTTATCTCCCACAAGGTACCCATCATAAGCAGGAGTTGCTTCAGTCTTAATGGCAAAGTCACTGGTACCGGTTACTTTTCCGGGCATAACATCAGCTTGGGTCACTTTGACCCCTGGGGTGTCATTAATGATCAACATAGCCCGCTCTAGGGTGTTGGTACTCACAATGTCTTTATCTTTGACGTTGTCCAACATCCCCTTAACGACAGCGTCTTTGACCAAAGAGGTATTGTGGAGTTGAAACGCACCAAAGTTCCCCTCAATGATACTAAGCTCAACAACTCCCCCTTGCATCGTTTGGACAAGGAGGTATGCACGGGCAACGAAATATCCCGCTTCACGGTACGCTTTGGTAATGAGTGAAGCCACTTCTTGGAGTTGTCCGAAGGTAAGTTCTTTGTTGGTGTACGACGCAATCAGCGGTTGGAGTGCAGCTTCACGGATATGTTTTGCACCGGTGAGTTTAAACCCTGTGACCAAGGTGGCTTTTCCACTTTTATCCTCTTCCATCGCGGGAGCATATTTTTGCACGCCCCCCACATCGATAAGGGGCTCACTTTTGGGTGTTATTCCTGATGGCGGAGTGATTTCACGTACCACATCACTGATACTGGGAACAGCAGGGGTTCCTGCCATCAAGAGGGTGGTGGTTGCCAAAGATAAGGTAATTAGTTTACGCATTAGTGTGTCCCTTTAGTCGTAAAATGGTCTTCATCAATATCAGCCAACAGTCCTTGGGGGAGGTTGACTCCTCCATTCACAAACGTGGGTACAAACCCTTTTTCGCTGAAATAATTTTCTCCTCTAGGATTTTCCATGGCGACAAATTTTTTGGAGTCTTGGTTAATGGTATTATCCTGAACAATAACGTGTGCCATCTCCCCTATCGAATTCGTATCATGTGCGTGGGTTGGTGTTGGTGTTGGTGTTGGTGTTGGTGTTGGTGTTGGTGTTGGTGTTGGTG
>JAVHOQ010000044.1:0-3481 GCA_036170115.1 Sulfuricurvum sp. | reverse complement strand
AAGCTTTGGAAGTGCCTATTTATGGGGGTTTGTGGCGGACGAGGAGAGATTCGAACTCTCGGTACCGTTGCCAGTACGTCTCCTTAGCAGGGAGGTGGATTCAGCCGCTTTCCTACTCGTCCATTATGATTAAGAGGGCGTAATTGTACTCACGCTTAGATAACAAGCACCTTAAAGTGCTTGATTGAGGGTTTGTAAAATCTTTTCGACCACTTCTGCTGGATTGGATGCTTTATAAATAGGTCGCCCTACCACGATAAAATCGACCTTTTCGTGATGCGCGGTTTGAATGGTTGCAACACGCTCTTGATCCCCCGCATCTTCCCCAAACGGGCGAATTCCTGGCGTGAGGGTCACAAAGGTGGGGGAAGTAAGTGATTTGATGGATGCGCTCTCATACGCGCTGCACACCACCCCATCCAATCTGGCTTGATAGGCATCGCTAGCAAACTGATCCGCTTTGGTGGCGATGGTATTTCCATAGACGTGATCAAACTCTGTTTCATTAAAAGAGGTCAATGCGGTAACTGCCAACACCAACGGGCGGTTGGGATACGGTTGTAACCGCTCCATCACCGCACGCATCGCTTTAGGGCCTGCGGAGGCGTGAACGTTGAACATATCTACCCCTAAGCCCATAATGGACTCAGCGGCATCCGCCATCGTGTTGGGGATGTCATAAAGCTTCAAATCCAAAAAAATCTTACACTCAGGATGTATCTGTTTGAGAGCCACCAAAAAGGGTTTTCCATCCCGAATATAGGCGCGAAGACCCACTTTAAGCCAAACGGGATACCCTTTGATTTTTTCCACTAAAGCAATATTTTCCTCCATTGTAGGAAGATCAAGTGCGATACAAAGTTCCATACCAACCCTTTTTATTAGTTGCAAAAGTATAGCAAAGCTTAAATGGTTTCCCCATTAATCAAACGTTAGGGAATCATTGACCAAAAGGAACTACAATAGGCTCGAATTTATCTATAAAGGAAATCCAATGCGCAAAAATCTACTTGTTACGGTCGTTTCTAGTGTGCTTTTAGGCTCCATGTCGCTGTTTGCTGCCCCTTACAGTGTTGATGCCTCTCACTCAAGTGTCGGGTTCAAGGTCAAACACATGATGATCAGCACCGTTAGTGGTAATTTTAGTGGCTTTAGTGGATCGTATGATCTGGAAAAAGGGCATCTTAAATCCCTTAGCGGAACGGTCAAAGTGAAAACCATCGATACAGGAATCACCAAACGGGATGATCACCTACGCAGTGCCGATTTTTTCGATGCGACCACCTATCCTGAGATGAGCTTTGCTATGACGGCGCAAAAAGGGAAAACGGTGTCGGGTAATCTTACCATGCACGGTGTCACCAAAGCGGTTAAACTCACCATGGATATGGGGGGAGAAGTAATCGATCCTTGGGGCAACAAACGTTCTGGCTTTACCCTCAATGGCACCATCAACCGAAAAGATTTTGGGCTTAACTGGAACAAAGCGATGGAAGCGGGCGGGGTAATGGTCGGAGAAGAGGTTCAAATGACCATCGAAATCGAGGGAATCGCGGACTAAAAATTAAGGAAAATCCATGGAGACCATCCGTCACTTTACCACCGCGCCTTTGGAAAATCCCCGCTTTGTCCATCCTGTCTCGATTCACTTTGAGCGTAATGGGATAGCCCACCAGTGGGAGGCGGTCAAAGTGCATGACAGCGTCGCCATCCTCCTTTTTCATGTGCAAAAAGATGCGTTCCTTTTGGTCAAACAATTTCGCCCCCCTGTCTATCTCCACAATGGCGTCGATGGATTCACCTACGAATTGTGTGCGGGAATTTTGGACAAAGCCACCAGTCCCCTTCAAACCGCTAAAGAGGAGATCCACGAGGAGTGCGGATTTGATGTCCCTTTGGATCAGATTCATCGCGTCACCTCCTTTTATACGGCGGTGGGGTTTGCAGGGTCGCAACAGACGCTTTATTATGCCCGCATTGATGATAGTATGCAAAAAGATGAAGGGGGTGGGATCGATGAGGAAGCCATTGAGGTAGTCTATCTCCCCCGCCACGAAGCACGGACTTTTATCATGGATGAAACACTCCCCAAAACTCCGGGAGTGATGTTTGCTCTCTATTGGTTTTTGGAGTTTACCCCCTCAATGACTCCAATTGCCCGTTAATTTTGGCTATTTTTTCCTCGGCATCGGCAAGGCCTTGTCGGTTTTCGGCGATGACCGCTTCGGGTGCATTGGCAACGAAACGCTCATTGGAGAGCATTCCGCGCAGTTTATCGGACTCTTTTTGGAGTTTTTCGCGCTGTTTGGTCAAACGGTCGATGATGGGACTAAGATCAATCGCATCGGTGGGAAGATACACTTCGACGCTATTGCCGATGTCACTGATGGCATTATCGATTTTCGTTTGGGTAAACTGCAACGTTGTCACTTTGGCTAAACGCTCAATAAAGGGGGTCATCATCGCATGGTCACCATCGCATTTGAGGTAAGCCGATTCGATTTTTTGGTTCCCAAGATCGACCAACGTTTTCGCACGGCGAATGGTCACAATGGCGTCCATGATGGTCGCAAATGCCGCTTCGATAGCCTCATCTGTTTGTGTGTTTTCAGGGTACGCCATGACCATAATCGAATCGCCCGTTTCCAGTGTCGTTCCTGAGAGTTCATGATAGAGGTACTCGGTGATAAAGGGCATAAAGGGATGGAGGAGTTTCATCGACTCTTTGAAGATGCTCCCCAGTTCATGGACGCTCTCTTTGGACGCTTTGCCCAACTCAATACCCCAGTCGCAGAACTCATTCCACAAGAATCGGTACAACACCGTCGCGGCATCGTTAAAGCGATACTCATCCAAAAAGGCTCTTGTTTCAGCGGTCGCACGGTGAAAACGGCTAAGCATATAGCGACCCAACGGTGTGGTGATTGCTTGAGAAGCTAAATCGTTGAACGTCTCCACATTCATTTGCAAAAATTTCGAGGCATTAAAGAGTTTATTCGTAAAATTACGGCTTTGTTCCAAACGCTCATTACTCAGACGAATGTCCCGCCCCTGCGCTGCTAGCACCGCCAAGGTAAAGCGCAACGCATCGGCACTGTATTTTTCGATCATGTCGAGAGGATCGATGACATTGCCTTTGGATTTTGACATTTTTTGACCGTTCTCATCGCGCACCAACGCATGGAGGTAGATGTGATTAAAGGGCAATTCGCCTGTGAAACTTTCCCCCATCATCATCATCCGCGCCACCCAGAAAAAGAGGATGTCAAAGCCAGTAATCAGCAGAGTGTTGGGGTAAAAGCGCGCCATATCTTCGCTTTGGAAAAGTTGATCGCCTAGAGTATCCTCATTTCCCCAGCCCAACGTCGAAAACGGCCACAATGCCGAACTAAACCACGTATCCAAAACATCAGGGTCTTGGGTGAAATTTTCAGAAGCACAATGGGGGCAGGTATCGAGTTCGACTATTGCTGCGTACACG
>JAVHOQ010000043.1:0-3565 GCA_036170115.1 Sulfuricurvum sp. | reverse complement strand
CCTCCATTTGGCAATGTTGGCGAATGATCTCAACCGGGGGGACAAAGTGGTCTGTTCGATCAACGCTTACCCCAGTGTCCCCGAAGTGGTACGCCATTTTGATGCGGAACCGGTCTTTATCGATATTGATCCCGATCTTTTTACCATCAATTTGACTAAATTAGAGAGTTATTTGCATGAACACAAATCCAAAAAACTCAAAGCGGTCATCGTCTCCCATATCGCGGGGCAAAGTGTCGATTTGGATCGTCTTTATGGCATTGCTAAAATGTACGATGTGAAAATCATCGAAGATGCTGCCGATGCACTGGGTGCCACCTACAAAGGGAAAAAAATTGGCTCCACAGGGGGTGATATTACCTGTTTTGACTTTAGTCCCCATTTACGTCGTAACGTGTGCAATGGCGGAATGATGGTCAGTGATGATGAAGACATCATCGAGCGGGCGCGGTCGTTGCGTCATCATGCTCTTGAAATCGACGATGACTCTTTGGGTTACATTTACGATGTGACCGATATTGGGAGCCAATACACTATTAGTCCCTTGGATGCGGCGGTGATTTTGGTACAATTGGAAAAACACGATGACCATATTGCACGCCAAAAAGCGATTGCAGCCATGTTTCATCAAAAGCTCTCCTCCGTCCCCCACATTACGTTGCCGGTGGTGAAATACGATCACAGCTTTTCGTTGTACATCATCAAAATTGATAAAAATCGGGACTCCTTTGCCCGTGAACTCAAAGAGCGTGGGATCGAAACAGGGTTGCATTACATTCCGTTGCATTTGCTCAATTACTACAAAACCAAATACGCGTTGCGCATCAATGACTTCCCCATTGCATTGCGTAATTACAGCCAAATCCTCTCCATCCCCAACTACGCCGATCTCAGTGACCGTGAAGTCCAAACCATCTGTGATGCCATTATTGATGTGGCTGCCACCCGCGTTTGAAACGCGCCCTTGTCGCGTGGGGGGAGCGGTATCTCTACCGCCCTTCCGTGATCCAAAAACTCCTTTCGTTACTACTGTTACCCTTGAGTGGAGTGTATTGTCTCCTTGCTTATCTCCGTTATCGTCGTAGTACCCCTAAAGATTTTGGTATCCCCATCGTGAGTGTGGGCAATTTGACCGTAGGGGGGAGCGGCAAAACTCCTTTAATCATCAGCTTAGCCCACCATTTTTCCCAACCTGCCATTATTTTACGGGGATATGGACGCAAAAGTGTGGGGATGCTAGTGGTCAAAGATCACACTGGGATACGGTGCGACATTGCCAACAGTGGGGATGAAGCGATGCTTTATGCTACCACAGTACCTCAGGCAATCGTGATCGTGAGTGAAAAACGGGAAACGGCGATTGAACATGCCAAACGTATGGGATGCGAAATGATCTTTTTGGACGATGGGTATGGCAAGCACGCCATCCAAAAACTCGATTTGCTCATCACGGTAGAGACTCCTAATAAATTTTGTCTCCCCAGCGGTGCTTATCGAGAACTGCAATGGCATTCCAAAAAAGTATTTACCCTAGAGGAGGGGAGCGATTTTACACGCCATGTTACCATCACCGATCCCACGACTAACATGGTCTTGGTCACCGCCATCGCCCGACCCCAACGGCTTGATGCGTATCTTCCATCGGGGATCGAAAAATACTATTTTGAAGATCACCATTTTTTTACCTATGAGGAGTTGCACACGATTGTAACCACAACGCACGCAACGAGCCTCTTGGTAACCCACAAAGATTGGGTTAAAATGTCATCGTTTACTCTCCCCCTCTCTTTGTTGAACCTCACACTGGAGTTGGATGAGACCTTAATTACCACCGTAAAGGAATACGTTTATGCAAAAAAAGATTGATACCGTTAAAACCCTGATGGATGCAATGCCCTTCATCAAAGAGTTTCGTGATGAGATTGTGGTCATTAAATATGGCGGTTCTGCCCAAAGTTCCGATGAACTCAAAGCCAAATTCGCCCAAGACATTGTCTTGCTCCATCTGGTCGGGGTCAAAGTGGTGATCGTCCATGGGGGAGGCAATCGGATCAGCGAATTGCTCAAAGATCTCTCCATCCCCACCCACTTTATCGATGGCGAACGGGTCAGTACCCCCGAAGTGATGCGGGTGGTGGAGATGGTACTCAGTGGTGAAATCAACAAAGAGATCACCTCGTTGCTCAACTCCTACGGAGCCAAAGCGATTGGTATTAGCGGTAAAGATGCCCATTTCTTGCGCGCCAGACCCAAAGATGAAGCAAAATTCGGTCTTACAGGTCGGGTCAGTGAGGTCAAAGCCGATGTGATCCACAATCTCTTACGTGAGGGATTCATCCCCGTCATCGCCCCCATTGGTGCCGATCCCATCGTTGGTCATCCGGGCTACAATATCAATGCCGATTTGGCAGCCTCTGCCATCGCTTCGGCGATTGGGGCGTGCAAAGTGATCTTTATGACCGACACCGCAGGGGTACTTAATAACGACAAAGAGCTTCTTCCGACGCTTACCGAAGCGCAAGTAAAAGCCCTAAAAGCAGATGGAACGATCCACGGCGGTATGGTGCCTAAAGTTGATTCGTGCTTGGAAGCCGTCGATGGAGGTGTCCAAAAAGCCCACATTATCGATGGACGGATTGAACACGCGATCTTGCTGGAACTGTTTACCTCCGAAGGGGTCGGAACGCAAATCACCCTCTAGGTGCTTATCCTCTCCTCATCCCCCTAGAGATCGTCACCCTGAGCTTGACTCAGGGTCTAAAAGAGAAGATGCTGAATCAAGTTCAGCATGACAGGTTTAAACTGGATTCCCGCCTTCGCGGGAATGACGGGATTTTGTCACCCCCATCGAGATCGTCACCCCGAACTTGATTCGGGGTCTCATTCACTACAGTGTATTAATCCACCAACAAATTACGGAGTCTTTGTTCCCAATCTTTTTGCTCTGCGTTTAATTTCCCCTCGTTTTTCAAACGCACCATAATCTCAATCGCACGATGCAGATAATCATTCGCCTCTTTCGTCGTTACGCCATTATTCCCTTTTAAAACTGCCAATTTCCAGTAGGAGATCACCAAATCCGTTTGGGCTTGCACATTTCCCGTATCCTTTTGGGCGAGGGTTTTGGCGATAGCATGATACGCTTGATACGAAGCCAATGCCCCGCTTAAATCCCCTTGGGCGTGTTGGATGTTGCCGATTTTATTGTACGAGATACTTAGATCACGTTGCCATTTAGTATTACTTGAGTCATGTTTTGTGAGTTGTTGATCAATTTTTAGTTTAGTGCGATATGTAGCAATTGCGCTTACTAAATCCCCTTGGGCTTGTTGGATGTTGCCAATTTTTTCGTACGAGATACTCAGATCACGTTGGGCATTAAGGTCATTGGGGTGGGATCGGGTAGCAGTGCGTGCCAATGTGAGCATTTGCGTATATGCCCTTTCTGCACGCGCGATATTACCTGCTTGAAGGTGCATATCCCCCAATAACCACCAGTTGAGCGTGTTATCAGGTTCATAGTCACACGCGCTTTGGAGGGCTTTTAGTGCCTCTGCAGTGGTGC
>JAVHOQ010000042.1:0-3570 GCA_036170115.1 Sulfuricurvum sp. | reverse complement strand
CCGAAATCTATGCTGATTTTTGAAATATTTGAGGTTTAGATTTGCAAGTGGCTCGATATAGTATCTTTTTTCATGATGGAATATATCAGTTAAAAATAAAATATATGAGGAACACACAATGAACATATTGGAAAACAACTATAAAACTGTCTCATATTCCTAAGATTTCTTTGACTAAATCCTTTGCCAAACTCTTTTGTAAGTCTTGATGAAAGCTCTTTTATCAGGTATGCACCGTATTGGGCTCTATCTTTGCCGCGCTGTTCATCCTCTACGATTTGCTTTCCGATATTCCAATAAGCCTCAACCATAACAAAATTTATATGGCGATAGGCATTATCCCTTGCACTCTGAAGTATAGTTTTGATGTTTAAATAGAGATCATCATTTTGTAGTAAATCGTTCCTATTCATCGATATATCTCCCTCTGCAAACTCGCCATATTGTACCCTAAAAGTGGATTAAACCCCTTTTTTGCCCTACCAATGGAGACGAAACTTGGTCATAATAGCACCCATACTATCGATAAAAGAGGCATTATGAACATTGCGGTATCTGGTTGTTTGTTAGGGGAATCCATCCGATTTGATGGGGGGCATAAACGGGATCGTTTTATCACCGATGCGTTGGGGGCGTTTGCTACGTTTGTCCCATTTTGTCCTGAGCATTTGGCGTTTGGGACTCCGCGTCCTTCGATTCGGTTGGTGAGCGTGGAGGGGGAGATTAGGGTCTACTCCAACAAAAGCGATAAGGATGTGACCGAGGGACTGCTTCATGCCAGTCACACCGAACTTTCCACCCTTGCGACGCACGAATTATGCGGCATTATTTTTAAATCCAAATCGCCCAGTTGTGGGATGAAAAGTGCCAAACGGTATGTGGAAAGTGGTCATTGTGAGGGGAAAGAAGATGGGGTCTTTATGGCGTTGTGTCGTGCGCGTTTTCCCCTCCTTCCTATGGAAGAGGAGGGGCGATTGGAAGATGCGTGGTTGAGAGAAAATTTCGTGATGCAGCTTTTTGCTTACCATGCGTTTGAGACGTTCAAAGCCACTTCCCCGACCATGGGGGATTTGGTGGCGTTTCATACGAAAAATAAATTCATGCTCCAATCCAAAAATGAGTCCCTGTATCGCGCATTGGGGAACCTTGTCGCCAATCGTGATGTACTTCCCCTCTCAAGCCTTATCGATGCGTATGAAGTGGGGTTTAAAACCGCCATTGCGACCAAAAGCTCGATCAAAAAAACGCGCAATGTGTTAGAGCATTTGGTGGGATTTTTCAAAAATGAGCTAACTCACGGAGAAAAAGAGACCCTCCATACCCAAATAGAGGACTATGCCCATCAAATCATCCCCCTGATCGTCCCTGTTTCGACGATTCATCTTTATGCCAAAAAGTACGCGATTAGCTATTTATTGGAGCAAACGTTTTTGGATCCGTATCCCAAAACCTTGGCATTGCGCTCCCATATTGAGAGTGGGAAATAGTTCATGCGACGGCTGTTGTGGTTTCGGCGTGATCTGCGCATCGAGGACAATCCCCTCTTGGCGCACGCTGGGGAAGTACTGCCATTGTTTATCTTTGATCCCCACATCCTCTCACCGCTTCCCAAAAATGATCGTCGTGTGAGTTTTATGTTTCAATTGCTCACACAGCTCAAAACCCAATTGCACCAACACGGTTTGGATGTGGCACTTTTTTACGGAAACCCCACCGACGTAGTGGCGTGGCTTTTGACCCAAGGTACTTTTGATGAGATCGTAGCCTCAGGAGATTATGACCCCTATAGCACTCAACGCGATACCCACATCTCCCACCTTTTGCCCTTTAACGCCCTGCGCGATACCTATCTTTTGGATCCTAACGAAGTCCTCAAAAAGGATGGAACCCCCTATTTGGTCTTTACCCCGTTTTATAATCAGGTAAAAAAAATCTTTTCCCCCGACCACATCGCCCCCTCCTCCCCTGCCAAACAGACCCTGATCCCTTTTGACTATGGTGTCATCCATCAGATTCACGACACACACGCGACCCGCTTACCCCTTAGTTTGGAATCGATAGGATTTATCCCCCAAGAAATACACCTCCTGACTCCCCAAGAAAAACTCAATCGTTTTAGGGAAAAAATAGCCCACTATTCACACAATCGTGATGTTATGGCATTGGAAGCGACCTCGGGGCTGAGTGTCGATTTACGCTTTGGGACGCTTGGTATTCGGGCGTTAATGCGCTGGTTAGTGGAGCGAAAAAAAGAGGGAGTGGATACCGAACCCTTTTTTCGTCAGTTGATTTTTCGGGAGTTTTATGCGATGCTTTTGTACCATTTTCCCCATTTGGTCGACACCAATTTTCGATATGACTTTAAGGGAATCGCCAATGAAGATTATTTTGAGGCGTTTTGTACCGCCCAAACGGGGGTGCCGATGGTCGATGCGGGGATACGAGAGTTGCTTGCAAGCGGAGAGATGCACAACCGTGTCCGGATGATTTGTGCGTCGTTTTTTACCAAAAATTTGCTATTGCCATGGCAGTGGGGGGAGGCGTTTTTTGCCCGCCATCTCCTAGATTATGATACGGCAAGTAATGTATTATCGTGGCAATGGAGTGCGGGGACGGGGATTGATCCTCAACCCTATTTTCGGATTTTTAACCCCTATACCCAAACTGCGAAATTTGATAAAGAGGGACGCTACATCACACGCCATCTCCCTCAACTTACCCACGTTCCCCCTAAAATCTTCTCCGATGAAACGGCACTCACGCAGTATACGTGGGGTGAATATCCTCACCCCATCGTGAATCATAAAGAGAGTTCACAAAAGGCGTTGGCGTATTATAAAACTTCGTTGTCGCAGTGATAACAATGGGCTACAATCGGTCATGCTGAACGTGATTCAGCATCTCCTCTTTTAGACCCTGAATCGAGTTCAGGGTGACGATCTTCGTCATTCCCGAGTAGGGCGTAAAGCGTAAAAAATGATAATTTCTTATCATTTTTAGCTTGGAGCGGGGCATCGATGTCACTAAGTCTAGCTGGATTCCCGCCTTCACGGGAATGACGAGAGATTATGGATTTTTGGGGATAAAGGTCTCCATTACATCCCCTTTGCGTTGGAGAACAATGACGTTATTTTCCAACGCTTTTTCTTTCAGGTTTGGAGGCATATAAAACGAAGCAAGAGCCAAATGATGATTATAATCTTTGTAAATGGGAAACAGTTCTTTAAAATTTTCTTGTTTTTTGGTCAAAAGTTTTTCTAAATCTTTTTCATGGGCTTTGTATTTTACTTCGATGATGGCAATGTCTTTACCATTGACCATCACAATATCAAACTCATCGCGCAACGTTTTGGTACTGCTTTTCCAATTTTTATCGATGAAGTCGTAATGAATCCCCCCTAAATCTTTTTTGTCTTCGAGAGAATTGTAAAAAAACTCTTCAGCGACATCGCCTTGGTTGTTGGAAATATTTCCCAACAATACCCCCATTTTGGTAAGTTTGGCTTCGTTGCGTTTCTATAATGACCCCCTAAAATCAGACCAGTAAAATTTATGTTTTAATTCCAAAAC